>JBGVLA010000079.1:0-3077 GCA_045124015.1 Eubacteriales bacterium
ACAGCTCGTCCACCTGCTGTTTATAATCCGTCAGACGGTACGCACGAGCCAAAAATTCCATATGCTCCGAAACAGTCAGATTCGGATAGAGAGAGGGCATTTCGGGTATGTATCCAAGCAATCTCCGGGCATCGGTAGTCTTGTTGGGAAACCCTCCAACTGTGATTTCGCCGTCATAGCGCAGAAAGCCGATGATTGACTTCATAATGGTGCTTTTGCCTGCACCGTTCGGACCCAGCAGAACGGTAACGCTGCCGGGGTCTAAGTGAAAACTTACATCGTTGCAAGCTGTCACCTTTGCATATTTTTTCGTTACATGAGATACATTTAACATGTTTCATTTCCTCTCTATTTTGCGGGTTTATTTTTGTTTGTAATACCACTCCATAAATGCAGAAGTGTTTTCTTCGCTGACATAGTTTGCATCGTGCGTTACGAGATACAGCATACGTTCATCACTCTCGGAACGCTCATTTTGCGAGGACAAGCCTTTTGTCAGCATATTTATCATAAGCTTGTTGATTCCACGGAGTTTGTTCTTATCCATACCGCCCTGCATAGTGAAGAGTGGGATTTCTTCAGACAAGGCATTTGCCTTGCGAACATCGTCAAGAGTCGTTCCTGTTTCACAAAGTCCCACGGCACAAATAGAGGAAACCTTGTATTTCTTTGCTGCCTTTTTATATCCCTTGATACTGTTTGCGAAAAGCCAACCGAGGTATATGATCTCAGTTCCATTAGATATGTGCTTTGCAGCTTCATTCAAAGCATATACGGGCAATCCCGTTTTCTTACCAAGTATTTTCGCATACTCGGCGGTATGTCCTGTATTCGATGTATATACGATTGCTTTCATTATTTCTGTTCCTTGTCTTATGATACGTAGTGACATCAATTATACTCAAACTCAAAATTACCATCTACACATTTGCCTGCCGATTCGAGAATGATGTAGATCGTTTTTTTGTTATCGTATTTATCATCCAGTGTAATTGTTTCGTCGAAGGATTCTCCGCCTTTAACTGTACGAAGTAATTCTTTTTCACCATTAACACCGATATAAACATTCAGCTCGCCTTCTGCAAGGCTTGATTCAAAATCAAGTGTATGTTCGGCATTACCGTCTCTTTTTAATTTGAAATTATACGTTCCCTTAAAGGTATCAAATTTCATACTCGCTTCATCGCCATGGTTGGAAGTGATCAAAATGGTTGCAGAATAGCTTTTGACATATCCGCTACAACCGCAGAGCATACAAAGTGTAACTATTAGCACCAATAGAATAGATATCTTTTTCATCTAAAACCTCATTTTCTGCAATATATGTCAAACATATTGAGTATCTGTTCCATAAGAACGGGATCGGGTTCAAAGCATTGCTTTTTATCGAGATACCCATTCATAAATTCTTCTTTAGTTTCGGCACAATATTCTTTGCCGTTATCCTCAACGTAGGATTTATAATCTTTGTTCAACTGTTCACGGTATGCCCAAGCCGCTTCGGAATAAAACAGATAGTCGTGTCCTTTATCCTCGTACAGAACAAACTCAAATCTGTCTGAGCTACCAAATTCTTTGTAGAATTTATCATAGCCATACGTGGTAGGGACGGTAGTATCGTCTTTGCTATGTACGATTATAATTCCGGCATTGGTTTTTGCCAATCCCTCGATTGCAGATATAGCCGTGTATTCCTTGCCAAACTTAATACGTTCGTAAAGCGCCATATACGGCATGAGAATTTTTGCGCCCTCGCCAGCCATCTGTTGCCCTTGATATTCAAGCAGATCTTCGCTTTCATTAAAGCCTGCAACGATTACCGCTGCTTTAATTTCGGGGTGCATATACAGCACGTTTCCGACAGAGTAGCCGCCCCAACTGTGTCCAAACAGAGTGAACGGCAGGTTTTGATATTCTTCGATGGATGCTGCGTGATGGAGCGCATCATCCAAGGAAATAATACCTTGCGGCAGTCCTCCAACGGAATCGCCGCCACTATTGTCATTTCCTCTGCCATCATAAGCAAACACATAATAACCATTAGATGTAAAATAATCAACAAACGGCATATAAGTGTTGTGTCCACCGCCGCCGAGTCCGTGTGCGATAACCACGACGCCCTTGACCTCTTGATTTGCCTTTGAGTATTTATAGCCTGCGAGTGTCACATCCTCAGATTGAAAGTCGCTGCGTTCCATCTGCAGTTCTTCGTAATCCTCAACAGAGAACTGCATCCAGGATGCAGTTTCATACCTCTCACCAAAAATTGACTCATAGACGCCAACGGAAAGAATAGGTAGGATAACCAAAGGGATTGCCAACAAAAAGCTAACAATCGAAATGAGTATAATTTTCTTTTTGTTTCTTTTCTTCATCATGCTTTAATCCCTTCTTGAACATTTTTCTGCATCAATGGCAAGAACGAGCATCAATGCACACAACGAATCCTGCGGGTTATGTACGTCAATTACATAGGTATCAGTCCAGTTCCAGATTTCTTTCGATACAGCAGCTATGCCATGACCGGCTGAGTTAAGAATCGTATAATCCCACTCAAGCCAATCACCGTCTATATGCCAGCCATTATAATCAATATTGAATTTTGGTTTGAAGAATGTAAACTCTTTGCTGATACAACCGGCATAATGGTCGCCAATATACATCTCGAACTTGGGGAGCCAAGTCAGCACCTTTTCTTTAATATATCCAACCTCATTGCCACTGGCATCATAAATACGGAGCAGATGTCCCCAGGCAAGTTCGCCTTTCACAACAAACATGGTATTTCCGGCTTCATCATAAATATCGTAGCTGTCAAACCACGAGAAAAATCTTTGCCTAAATAAAAGTTTCACTTAATGTCTCCTTTTGAATATGGCAGTATATTTCATTCTGCCACAAAATAAAAAAGTGCGTGACCGAAGCCACGCACCGAAAAACGCAAACTCCGATTGTCGCCAAACAAAGCCCAAACAGAAAAGGAAAACCCTTGTTACCATCTGAGTGGAGTTGCGCTTTTACCGAACTCATATCAGATGATAACCAAAAAAGGGTATAATATCCCCTTGGTAAAAAGT
>JBGVLA010000080.1:0-14242 GCA_045124015.1 Eubacteriales bacterium
CAGCAGATCGATGTGTATTATCACGGTGTCGGCATCGTCTATATCCCCACAGCCGAGGAAATAGAGGAAATGTTCGAGGAGCATTTGGAAGAAGTAAAATGGGAACGAGAACAAGAAGTTAATATAAAAGAGAAAACGGCATAACCGAAATCTCGGTTACACCGTATCTCATTCTTAGAAAGGGCGCTCTTGGGCTATCCTACCTGCTTTATGGTAGGTAGCCCAAGGTGTCTTTTTCTTTATTCATATCTGCTGTTATTGTGATTCCATCATCAAAAAGACGACCATCATCACAATGCCGAGCATAAAAAACACAATACCAACCAAGAACATTGGCAAATTAAAGGGCTTGCGATTTTCATCCTTTTTCACACGGTAATCATAAAAGCTTTCCTGCTTATAATAGGATTCTTTTTTCCAAAGGGTAAACAAACCACGCATGGAATAACCGAAGATGTCAAACGTACCCTTGGATGAGACCCAACCAAGCATTGCGATGCCGATGAAAAGAACACCCGGCAAAGTAAAGCAATCCGACAATATTCTCACGATCACAAGCGGGTCTGTTTCCGAGAAAAGCTGCCACAAGGCGGCGCTGACAAGGGAGACCAGCATCGCAACGGAGATATATGTGATATATGCCCAACGGTTTTTGTTATTCTTCATATCAAAACACCAAGCTTATTTGATCATACTCTTGTATTTTTCAAATTCTGCATCGTTGCACTGAACGAAATGTCCGGGTGTAATTTCGCGGAAAGAAGGTTTATCAACAGAATAATCATGCACAGCAAGAGGCTTATATTGGATACGCTCTCTCTTCTTTTCGTAGATTGGGTCAGGAAGCGGGATCGCGGAAAGCAAGGACTGTGTATAAGGATGAAGCGGATTTTTGAAAAGCTCATCCGAGCTTGCAAGCTCGACCATCTTACCAAAATACATAACGCCGATGCGATCGGAGAAATACTTAACGACAGAAAGGTCATGCGCAATAAAGAGAATGGTCAAGCCAAGATCTTTCTTGAGGTCGCCGAGGAGGTTGATTACCTGCGCCTGGATCGAAACATCAAGTGCGGAAACAGGTTCGTCCGCGATGATCAGTTCCGGATTCATAATGATGGCACGGGCAACACCGATTCTCTGACGCTGACCGCCCGAAAATTCGTGCGGATAACGGCTTGCATGCTCACGAACAAGACCTACAAGCTCGAGCATCTGATATACCTTTTCGTCGATGACCTTTTTATCGCGTTCGCCGCGGATAATAAGACCTTCCGCGATGATCTCTCGAACTGTCATACGAGGGTCAAGAGAAGCGATCGGGTCCTGGAAGATCATCTGGATCTGGGTCGCAAGCTTTGCTTTTTTGGCTTTGCGGAGCGCATTCTTGTAATCCTTCTTGACGTCTGCAGAACCGTTCTTGAGAAGCGGCTCATACTTTTCCTTTACTTCTGCAACGAGCTTTTTGGAATACTCTTTATCGCAGTTCTTCTGATCAAAGCGAGCCTTCTTGATATCCTGCATACGAGCATCGACAAAAGCATCAAGCTCCTTTTTGAGACGTACGCGTTCTTCGGGAGATGCTTTTTCCATCTTCGCCTTATATTCTTCTTTTGCGTTTTCGATGGCAACCTGATAAGAACGGATGCCTGCGCCGATACGAATACCTTTATAAAAAATATTACCGGAGGTGATATTATAAAGTTTAATGATCGAACGGCCTGTGGTGGTCTTACCACAACCGGATTCGCCAACAAGTCCAAAAACCTCGCCTTTTTTGATCTCGAAGCTGACATCGTCAACCGCGCGAGTTGCGCCAAAATACTGACAAAGGTTTTCTACCTTCAAAAGTGTTTCGCTCATTCTTCGGCACTCCTTTCTTTCATTCTTGCAATACGATCCGTAATAATCTTAGGAGGATCGATCTTGGGTGCATCGGGGTGAAGCAGCCATGTTGCTGCGTAATGGGAATCTGTAATCTTAAACATCGGGGGCTGACGCTCGAAGTCGATCTGCATTGCATATTTGTTACGCGCCGCAAAGGCATCACCGACAGGCGGATAGATCATATTCGGAGGTGTGCCGGGGATCGCATCCAATCTTTCATTGGTATCAAGGTCAGGCATAGAGGAAAGAAGCGCCCATGTATACGGATGCGCGGAACGATAGAAGATATCTTCTGCTGTACCGTATTCCACGATCTTTCCTGCGTACATAACGGCAATTCTGTCTGCCATGTTCGCAACGACACCAAGGTCGTGTGTAATAAAGATGATGGAGAGCTGTCTTTCTTCCTTGAGCTTATTGATAAGCTCCAAGATCTGAGACTGGATCGTTACGTCAAGTGCGGTGGTCGGTTCGTCGCAGATCAGAATATCCGGGTCTGCCGCAAGCGCGATCGCAATAACAATTCTCTGTCTCATACCGCCCGAGAACTCAAAGGGATACTGATTATATCTCTTGCGGGGATTCGGGATACCAACCTCTTTCATAAGCTTGATCGCTCTTGCCTTTGCCATGCTCTTGGTAACCTTATTTACGATACCGGAAGCATTGGCTTTGAGGAAGTCGATGAGCGCAACGGTTTCCGCATCAAAATCGCGGGTATCCTTCGCTTCAACGAGCTTTTCGAAATGCTCGATCATACGATCGATCTGGTTAAGGATATTGGCTCTTACAAGCTCGAGGTCGGTGATGGAAGCAGGAACGACTTCACCGTTCGGGGTCTTACCTTTTGCCACGATGCGGTCGTATTCTGCTTTCTGCTTGTTATAACGCTTGGTTTCATTCGCATTCTTTACGATTGCATTGAAATATTTATCGACTTCAGTTTTGAGACCTGTGCCGAAGGTATATACCATACTGTCTTTGACGGTATTGAGGGGGTCAACGGTTTCCATAACTTCCTTGGCAAGCACCTGATATGCTTCGTAGGCAGTCTTTTTATCGAGCTTTTCTGCTTCGAATACCTCGCGGTATTTTTTCAGGCAGATGACCGCTTCCAGCATTTCCTTATAAGAAGCCTCTGCGGAATACGCAATGGCGCTCTTTGCGTCTGCAATAAAGGAAAGCATATAGTTGTCGTCAAGATATTTGCGGAGATATGCATTGAGTTCTGCAACGGAAGCAAGCTTCGGGATCTCCTTTTCGCCGCTGAACGTGAGATAATAACCCATCGAGAAGAAGTTCGGAAGATCATAGGTCAATGCCTCAGACAAAACCGCTTTGATGATCTCAAGGTTTTTGGAAACGGTATCCCATTTGCCGACTCTAACGGCAAGTTTGGTATCGCTGATGATGGTTTCGGTCGCAGTACGAACAGCGCCCGCCTTTGCACCGAAAACGACCCATTCGTTGATGGAATCAAGCGCAAGCTTCTTCACCTGCTTGATGCGCTCCATCGGATCGGTGAATGCATCTTTATCAATTTCAAAAAGAATGCTTTCGATTTCAGGGATCGCATCCTTCGCTGCCTGGTATGCAGTATAATAAGGTCTTTCGAGATCCAAATGCTTATATTCAAAGGTATCAAAGTCCTTGCATTTTCGGGTGAGGGCTTTTGCTTTTTCCGCGTCATCCTTTGCAAGCGCTTTGATCATTGCTTCGTTGAGCGCCTTCAGATAAGCATTGAAGGTCTCGCGGCTTTCCTTCTGTCTTGCTTTGCCCTTGAGGAGCATTGCTTCGGTAAGCTGCTTACCGATCTTGATGATCGGATTCAGGCTGGACATCGGGTCCTGGAAGATCATGGCGATCTTATCGCCGCGGATCTTATGGAATTCTTCTTCCGGAATTTTCAAAAGATCCTTACCGTCATAGATGATCTCGCCGCCTTCCACAATGGAGTTTCCGGCAAGGATACCGAGGACCGCTTTGGAGGTTACGGATTTACCGGAACCGGATTCACCAACGATGGCAAGGGTCTCGCCCTTCGCAAGATCAAAGTCGATGCCGCGAACAGCCTGCACCTTACCGTTGGAGGTACGGAAGGAGATCGTCAGATTTTTTACATGAAGTTTATTTTCCATATCAGTCTTCTACTCCTCTCGTGGACGGGTTAAATGCATCTCTGAGACCGTTACCAAAGAGGTTGAAGGAGATCAGAAGAAGCGAAATGAAGATCGACGGGAAGATCATGGCATGGGGCGCCGAGGTCATAGCCGTCTGACCCTGAGACATCAAAACACCGATGGTGGTGCCGAAGGTCTCCTGAAGGTTGATGATACCGAGGTAAGTCATCGTGGTTTCCGAGCTGATAACGCCGGGGATAACGAGCGCACAGCTTGTGATGATCGTACCGAGCGAGTTCGGAAAAATGTGCTTGAACATGAGTCGCCAGTCGGACGCGCCGAGGGTTCTCGCGGCAAGAACGAATTCCTGACCCTTGAAACGGTAGAACTGCTTACGGGTGAGCGCTGCCATACCGAGCCAGCCCGTCAGAACGAACGCAAAGAGGAACGACGGCAAAATACCGACCTTTTGCGCCAAATGGAGCTGGAAGAGCGTGGTAACAACGATGAACGGAACGCCGGACAAAATATCGGCAATTCGGTCGAGGATCATATCCACGGCGCCGCCGTAGTAACCCTGGATCGCACCGTAGATCGCACCGATGGTAAGGTTGATCGCAGAAACGATGATCGCAAAAATAAGAGAGAAACGAGCACCAATACCGATGGCTGTGAAAATACACTGACCAAGGATATTAGTACCAAAGAAGAATGTCGGTTCATGGCCATTGATATACTGATAATAGTTATAATAGCAAACACGAACCTGAAGCGCACCGGATTTTTCATAGCTGTAAATATAATTGCCGGGGTCGCTTTCAATACGCAAGCTGTTATATTCAACACCTTGCTTAGCGGTGTTGGTGGAATATACAGGAATCAATTCTCCGTTTTCATCCAAAACAGGAGTTCCCTTTGCGTCGGAAACCTGATACCAAATGTTGGCGTTATCCTTGATATCGTTGATATCCTTGGATTCAACGAAAGGATAGAGGACCTGGACACCTGTTTCGTCCTGATACTGAACGATGCGGTTAAATTCCTCATAGGAAATAACACGGTGAACGACACCGCGTTCATAGTACTTGTTGTTTTCAAGTGTGAAATAGGTTACGTCGCGCATCTGACCGCGGTATTTTTCCTGCTGGATCACGGTATCCGCAACGCGAATAACGGGATTATAGCCTGTCTCGATACCAATCGCTTCCCAAATGAGCTTCTGGGTTGCAGACTGGCTGGCGCGCTTTACGGAGCCATCCAAAATACCGATATTCAAGGATGCGATCTCGCTGACAAACGGCGGATGGTTCTGATACAAGGCGAGAGATTTTCTCGGGTCCTTGACGTCGTGAATATCGTTGATGGAAATGATAGGAGACAAAATAGAAAATACGACGAGGAAAAGAATGATCCATGCGGCAACGACGGAGGATTTATTCTTCTTGAAGCGGATCATGGCGTCTGCAAAATAGCTGCGAGACTTGGTGTCCAGCTTCTTATCATGGAGATTGGCATCGAGCTGCTTAAACTCAAATTTCTCCTTTGGAATATGTTCATAAGTATTGTTATTCATAGTTCAGAAGAATCTCCTTTCCGCTTTATTTCTTGGAACCCATACGGATTCGAGGGTCGATAAGACCGTAGCTGATATCGACAACGATAGCGGCTACAAGACCGATCGTCGTATAGAATGCGGTGTTCATAATGAACATCGGATAGTCGGGCGCGTTGATGGAGTTGATGTAAAGCTGACCTACACCGGGGATCGAGAAGATCTTTTCGATGATGAGAGAGCCGGACATAACGCCGATAAACTGACCGAAGATGGAAGGCAGGATAACGACCATGCAGTTTTTGAGAGCATGGCGGATGGTTGCCTGCGCTTTGGTCAAGCCTTTTGTGCGCGCAAGGAGCATGAACTCACTTGTAAGCACTTCGGTAAGCTCGGCACGGGTCGTTCTGGCAAAGCCTGCGATAACGCCAAAGGAAAGCGACATGACCGCAGGAAGCATGGAAACGAACATACTCCAAGAGAAATAGTCCGTACCTGCGTTCATAAGGAACGGCAGCCAACCGAGTTTATAGGAAAAGATATATTGGATAAGAAATGCGTATACGAAGGACGGCACGGAGATGACCACCATTGTCAGTGTGGAGATCGCGTGGTCGATCCAGGTATTTTTCTTGAGTGCGGCCCAAATGCCGAGAAGAATACCGATCGGTATACTTAAAATAATGGAATAGAGGTTTACGATAACGGTTGCGGGCATTTTTTCCGCGAAGATCGAGAAAACTTCACGTCCGACATAAAGCTTATCGGATACGCCCCAGTCCCAATGCAGAAAAACATTTTTAAGGAAAATGCCAAACTGCACAAGAAGCGGTTTATTATAGCCCATTGCTTCTCTTCTCGCCTCGATAATGTCCTTATGAATATCCGTAGGGTCGAGCTGTGCCGGAGGCAACATACGAATCAGCATAAAGCACATACCGATGATGATGAACAACGTCAGAAGCATGAACAAAAGTCTTTGTATTGTATACTTCAGCATAATTGGTCCTCCCGGTGATAGTTTCATGCGAGACAGACTCCCATAGATGGAAACTTAAAAAAACACACCTATACGAAAAAGCTTAGAAGACTTCTGTAAAGGGGTCATTTCTTCAAAAGTCATTAAGTTACCCTCTATGGGCTCTGTCCTCCCATGTTCCGGTTCCTTTATCATGATATAAAATTCATTTTCAAAATCAAAACTCGTCAGCGACAAGACGTTTTCGGGAGAAAACGAAAATACGCCAACTAACACAAAAAGCAACAGACTACCGGAACAGGTCATGCTCCGGTAATCTATCGCCTGTCATCGCGCAAAAACCGCGCAACTTATTCAATTCAGAGACAACTCTGCATTAAGAATCGATCTTAATACTTGAGTTCGCCGCCCTGCTGTTCAATGTATGCAGTCCATTCTGCATCTGTGTAGTTGTACTTGGTGTATGCAATGCCACCACGACCCATAACGGGGTTGTATTCTTCAACTACATAGTATACCTGCTGAGAAAGAAGAGCCATGGAGCCGTCTTCGAGCATGGGGAGGTAGTTGTAACCCTGAAGAACCTTGGTTTCAATTGTAGCGAGGATGTTAAGACGAGTATCAACGTCAACCTGACCGTCGCCGAAGTTGTATGTCTTGCCGCCAACTTCAACAGCCATGCCGTTGAGTGCGTCAGACCACTGCTTGAGGTTCATGGTGATCTCTTCACCTGCGATGGTGAGGGTGAGATCGATCGCTTCTGCATTGTACCATGCAGCGTCGTATGCACGAGCAGTGTTTACATAAAGGTCGGTAAGGGAGAAGGGGTTGAGAGCAGAACCCTGCCAACCGCCAAGAACGGTGTCAGAGAGACCGGACTTGATCTTTGTGGACCAAGCGTTGCCGTAAGGAGCGGACTTGTAGAATTCGATCTTGCCTTCGAAAGGAGTACCAACAAGAACTTCAGCGAGAGCGCTGTTGAGGTAGTTGATGGTAGTTGTCATGAAGTCGGAGTCAGAGGAGAGCGCATATTCGATGCGGATCATCTGGTCGGACTTACCGTCGTTATCGGTATCGGTGATAAAGCCGTTTTCAACAGCTTCGTCGAATGCAGTCTTGAAGAATGCG
This sequence comes from Eubacteriales bacterium, assembly GCA_045124015.1. Taxonomy (GTDB): domain Bacteria; phylum Bacillota; class Clostridia; order Oscillospirales; family CAG-272; genus QALR01. The sequence continues at coordinate 7,667 of JBGVLA010000080.1, forward strand.
CGAGCGCCTTCAACGTCGTAACCTGTGATGGAATCAACAGCTTCGTCGAGGGATGCGTACTTGGAAACGTCTACAGAGTAGAAGTCGCAAAGAGCCTTCTTAGCCTGGTCGGTGTCGCGGTATTTAGCACCGGTTTCAGGGTCATAAACGTATGCGGTACCGATAAGACCGAATGCGCCGGAACGAGCGGGAGATACTGTGCTTGCGAAGAGGTCTCTATCGTAAGAAAGAGCCATAGCTCTCTTGAAGCTTTCAAGAGTAAGGGTCTGAAGGTCGTACTTTGTGGTATCGAAGTCTTCAGCAGCTTCGCGGTTTGCGATCGCGGAAGCATGACCGTTGAGGATAAGGAAGAATGTGGAGGTTGCGGGAGTAGCGTAGCAGTAGTCGGAGTTACGATAAGAATCGTAGTCTTCAGCCTGGAGGCCGTAGCCCATGAGCTGACCCTTGAGGAACATAAGCTTTCTGGTTTCAGCTTCTGCAACAACCTGGCAGTCAACTGCAGTGGTCTGATACATAGGATATGTCTTACCATCGGTGGGGTCTACGTAAACGTGCTTGCCGTCAGTATAACCGAACCAGTTTTCGTTCTTTTCAAAGCGCATTGCTTTGTCTTCCTGGTAGGAAACGAGCTTGTAAGGACCGTAGGACATGGTGGTATCTACGCTGGTGTTGTAGGTAGAAACGTAACCGTCGCCAACCTGCTTGAGGCAAGATTCGTAAAGATCTTCGTATACGAGCCAGTTGCCGGAGAGGTTGTAGAGGAGATAGAAGCCGGAGAGGGATTTTTCAAGAACGAGTGTGATCTGATATTCACCGGTCTTGAGGCAGCCTACTGTGCTCCAATCGAATGTGTCGTATGTTTTGTCGTAAACGGTGTAGTAGCCGAGGTATTCAACAGGTTCGTTGCCCCATACGTCAGCGGTGATGAAGCCCTTGAGAAGTTCGATGGATTCGTCGGTTACAGGAACATAACCTTCGTCATCAGCGAGAGCCATGAGAGCTTCGTGGTTGGGGTTGTAGGAAGCGTAGGTTGCGAGAGAGTCGCCGAGGTAAGGAAGGTTTGCGGACATAGCGAAGTATGCCTTTGCGCCGTCGGGAGTGGTGTACTGACCGTCAGCACCCTTAACGTAGCTTGCCCAGTCATATACGAAGGTTTCGCCGTCAACGGAGTTGTCAGCTTTAACGGTGCGGCCGCTGAGGGAGTAGTTCTTACCACCTGCGATAGCGAGGTCGCCGTCTACATAGTCAGTAGCGCGGTAGTTGAGAAGCTTGGAATCAAGAAGCTTCTTCATGGAGTACACGTAAGTATCCGCATTGATGGGAGTACCGTCCTGCCACTTAGCATCGGGGTTGAGGTCGATAACATAAGCGTAACCGGAGGTTGCGTCCTTCGGAATGTTGAACTGAGGATACTGCGCCTTGATGTCTTCGGTAACATCGACAGGCATTGCTGCAGCCATTTCGGGAACGATAACGTAACCGGAATAAGGATCCTTGCCTTCAACAGGGTTGAGTTCATCATTGAATACGAAAGTGTAAAGACCGCTTACGATGTAATCAAGCGGATAAGAGTCGTCTGCTGTTTCGTAGGTGTGAGGGTTCCAGTTCGTAGCGAGTGTGCTTACGGAGTCTTTCCATGTGAAGTCGCCTTCGAAGGTTTCAACTTCAGGACCCTTGTTGCAGGCAACAAGAGCGAAAGCCATCGCGAGAGCGAGAAGCAACGCTACAATGGATTTGATGTTTCTCATTGTGTCAATTTCTCCTTATGTAATTATTAAATAAAATTTTCAAATCGAACACACGCAAAAATGCGCACACAAAGGCATCGTGACCGAAGATGGATGCCCGGGGCGCGCACTTCTATCAATATGATTCAATTTACCGTAATATTTTAGCAGATTGTATTCGCATTGTCAATTGTTTTTTTGAAAAATATGAACAATATGTGAAAAAAATTCAAATATTCTAAAATGAAACAAAATCTGAAAGTGCATATACACTTTTTATGATATACAGATTCACACGATCATGACACAAAATCTTCATCCGATCAAAACGAATTTGTTTTTTCTGACAAACCACTTGTTTTTTCTCTTATCTGTATGGTATACTGATGATGAACGTTATATATATTAAACGAAGGAGAAATCACATGAAAGTTTGTATCATTCAACCGTATTATTCCATGAACGGCGCAGACAACGATTCTTGTTTTGCGGAGATCCTTAAATATCTCGAAAAATGCGACGAATCGATGGATCTGATCGTATTGCCCGAGTATAGCGATATCCCCTCCAATATCATCGAAAAAGAACCCTTCGATGAATCTATCCGCAAATACAACGGCGTGATCCTTGAAAAATGCAAAGAGACCGCGATCCGTTGCCATGCGATGGTCTTTGTGAATGCCGCATACGAGACCGAGCTCGGCTTCCGCAATACGACCTATGTCTTTGACCGCGAAGGTAATCTCGTCGGCAAGTATTTCAAAGCGCATCCCGCTCCCAGCGAAGTCAGAAAGGGCGAGGACGGCGGACACGGTATGGACGTTGCTTACAGCTACGAGACCCGCGAGCCCTATGTTCTCGAAATGGAAGGCATCCGCTTCGGCTTCATGACCTGCTACGATTTCTATTTCTATGAGAATTTCGCTCAGGTCGCAAGACAGAACGTGGATATCATCATCGGCTGTTCCCTTCAGCGCTCCGACTCTCATGAAGCACTGGAGATCATCAACCGTTTCCTTTGCTATAATACCAACGCATATCTCGTTCGTGCATCCGTATCTCTCGGTCTTGAAAGCAAGCTTTGCGGAAGCAGCTGCGTCATCGATCCCAAGGGCAACGTGCTCGTCAATATGAAGAGTGAGATCGGTATGGCAACGGCAGAGATCGATCCTCACGATAAGTATTATAAGCCCGCAGGCTTTATGGGCAAGATGAAATCTCATTACGAATACATTGAAGAAGGCAGACGTCCTTGGCTTTACCGCAACGGCGGCGCGGCAATGGTTCCGTTCGATGAATATATGCCCTATCCTCGTCTTTGTGCACACAGAGGCTTTTCCACCATTGCTCCTGAAAATACCCTCCCTGCATTTGGTGCAGCGATCGCTCTCGGTGCACATGAAATCGAATTCGACGTTTGGCAGACCAAAGACGGTGAGCTCGTTTCCTTCCACGATATGTGGACAAGACGTGTTACCGGTGTCCCCGGCAAGATTTTTGACAAGACCTATGATGAGCTTTTGAAGCTTGATTTCGGTGCATATTTTGATGAAAAATTCCGCGGTCTGAAGATCACCTCTGTAGAAGAGATCCTGCGCAAATTCGCAGGTCAGACCGTTATGAACGTTCATATCAAGACCGAAACCGACGAAAGCGACGTACCCGAAGCATTCGTACATAAGCTCGTTGCGCTCTTTGACCGCTACGACTGCCGCAAGCATATTTATCTCATGATCACAAACGACAAGCTCACTGCAATGGTCAAGAGACTTTATCCTGACATTCGTATCTGTGTTGGCTTCGATGGCAACAAGGATCCGATGAGCATGGTTGAACGCGCACTCAAGCTCGGCGCACAGAAGGTACAGTTCTTCAAGCCCTATTATGATGAAGAAGCGATCCGCAAGGCACATGAGGCAGGTATTCTTGTCAATATCTTCTTTGCTGACGATCTGGATGAAGCAAAACAGCTTCTCGAATGGGGTGCAGACACCATTCTGACCAACGATTATCTCAAGATCTCTGCGCTTTTTAATTAAATTAGAACATCCATCTTACAAAAAAACAAGCCTTCTCCTTCGAGAGGCTTATTTTTTGAAAAATCAACACAATGTTAAGATCATGTTGTTCCATTTTCTCTTTTTTCGCTTTATAATAATCATGCAAAATCGAAAAAGGAGGTTCATCAAATGAACACAGACAAAATTTACGCAGAATCCATCGCAAAAGAATACGCACCGAAGGACAATTCCAAAATCGTCGCACTTCGCAAGCTCGACGCCAAAGCCAAAACACCGGCAGCCATATTCACTTATATGTTTGGCATCGTTATGACTCTTATCGCCGGACTCGGTATGTGCCTTTCCATGCAGGTCATCGGCGGTACGCTTCCCCTTACCGTACTCGGCATCGTCATTGGCATCATCGGTTTTATCGGCATGAGCGTCAATTATTCCATTTATAAAAAACTCCTCGAAAAAGGTAAGAAAAAATACGCTTTCGATATTGTTGAACTTGCAAGACAAATCAGCGAAGAAAACTAACGTTAAAAGGAGGGCATCTGATGAATAAAAACGAAAGCAAGTATTTTAATACGGCTGTCAAAATGGATCAAGCCCTTATCTTTCTTCTCGAAAAGAAAAATTTTGAATATATTACCATCAAAGAGATCTGCTCTACAGCAGGTGTAAACCGCTCAACATTTTATTTGCACTACGAAAACACATACGATCTATTAAAGGAAACGACGCAATATATTACGGCAAAATTCAATTCCTATTTTTCAAAGAACGTTCAAAGCATCATCAATCGGGTCGAAAATGCGGATTTGAAAGAGCTGATGTTCATAACGCCTGAATATTTAACGCCTTATTTGACTTTCATAAAAGAAAATCAACGCATATTCAAAACTTCAATAAAACATCTCGGCACGATGGGCTTCGATGGTGTATATCACGATCTATTCCAGATCATTTTCAATCCCGTTCTTACAAAATTCGAAGTTCCTGAAAAAGAAAAGAATTATATTCTCAAATTCTATCTCGTGGGGATCACAGCGATCATCATGGAATGGCTAGAGAATAACTGCACGGATAGCATCGATTTCATTTGTAAAATCGTTATGGAATGTGTTATTTGGAAAATACGATGGACAGAATATATCGATCAGCATTTTTAAGCTTGGCGATCAACATAGCGTTTGGCGCATACAATATTGCAATCGGATTTACGACACGTTCTCTGTGGCTATTCACGATAGGTACATATTATGCGATCTTGAGCGTGATCCGATATAGCGTCCTCCGTTCAAAAAACAATAGCATCGTTAAAAAATTGACCGGTATTTTTCTGATGGTCATGTCTTTACCGCTTGCAGGAACGGTTGTCCTTGCTTCAATACAGGACAGAGGGATCACATTCAATGAAATCGTTATGATCACCTTAGCAGCCTATTCTTTCACCAAAATAACCATAGCATCTATCAATTTGGTGAAATCCAAACGAAGTCGATCTGTAAAGATCAAAATACTCAGAAATATATCTTTCGCAGATGCATTTGTTTCTATATTTTCTTTACAAAGGTCTATGCTCGTTTCCTTCGGAGAAATGCCTAAAAGCACGATACGGATCATGAACATCGCAACAGGATCCGCCGTTTGCATGATCGTCTTTCTTCTTGGCGTGAATCTTTTGAGAAAAACAACTGCAAAATCACCACAAAATTCGGATAAAGGAGGTGCAATAAACATGTCGGTAAAACTTATCTCCGTTGATACCAATAGCTGCTTTTTCCATAAACTCACCGATAATCTCAACGAAAAAGTTAATGAATGGCTTGACAAAAACCCCAACATTGAATTGATTAGTGTAACCCCTACATTTAACAACGTGAATGATGATAATGATGATAATGTCGTAATTATGACGGCAACCATTATCTACAACGAATCATGCCGATTTTTGAATAGTAAATAAAAAAAGAGCTAACTGACGAGTAAAAATCAGTTAGCTCTTTACTTATGAATAATGAAATTTTGTTGCCATTTCGTTGCCACGAATGGCGTGGATCCTTAAAAAGTCCGGTGATGACTGGGCTTTTTAGACCTGCAGGATTATTCACACTCGCTTTGAGGTTCTTTCCCACAGTTACTTTTCGCCTTATTTTGGGCTAATTTCCGTGAGATTTCTCTCATTTTGCTTCGTTTTTCTCTGTATTCTCTGTGTTCTCAACCCGTTTGGTACTGTTTTGGTATCAAAGTCTGGTATCAATTTTCTGAAAAATCGGCGGAGAAAAAATCCGTTATTCTTTTCCAGTAAGTGATACGTGCCTCGTACCAAAGCTCCAAATGGCTTTGAGGTTTGGATACAAAGGTGGATGTAAAGGTCGTGCTCCTCGTGGAGCAATTATATTATAGCAGGAAAATGTGAATATTTCAAGGATGAGCGCAGAACAAGCACCAATTATGCTCCCTCTCTGCCATACCAATTCAATTCGCGATGTTTTTCAAGCATTTCTTTGATATCAGCAATAAACTTTTTTGCCTCACTAAACGCATTTGATGTGATCTTATTCATTATTCTAAGACCAATTAGTGAATTATCAATTGTTGTAACCCCAGTCTCTGATTGAGAAATGAAATGATCCATCTGGGTAATGGCTATCCCAATTTGAGTTTCGCCTGTTACCTCAGATACGGGAGTATTTGTACATCTACAAAACCTATTAAATGTACTTTTCAAGAAATACACATCACTTAAATAGTCTAATGTAAATGTCAACACATTCATCATAAATGTAGGTTCAAAGTTTCCTTCGTTAATTGCATCTGTTAAGGCATTGCAATTGGCG
>JBGVLA010000081.1:0-11469 GCA_045124015.1 Eubacteriales bacterium
TGCGGCTTGCTTTGTTCTCGTAGCGGTTCTCACCGTGTTTGCTGCCGGTAGCTTCGGAAATGTTTCCGTTTCGCTTTCCGGAAGCGAGCTTTACGAAGATAAATCCATGACATACGTTTCAAACGGCGGCGCGCAATCCATTAGTGTGTACCGCGAGCGAACGGAAACAACGATCCCGCTTGCCTTTGACGGACACGCCGAGCTTTCCGTTTCAAACGGTGTCATGAAAATCGTAAGCGAAGAGACCCAAGAGGTTCTTTACACGGGGACCGACTATTCCATAGATGGAAAAACACTTGTCCACTGGGTCGTTTATGCGGACGATACCGCGCAGACCTTCGAAATGACCGTTCGCGGTACATTCAAAACAGAAAAGATCATTCTCACCTATCATGTGTCCGAAAATGAATGGACCGTTACGCGCACGGATGCTGAATGATCGCTTACATCAAGAAAACAAAAAATTATTGAATTTTAGGAGATTACAAAAATGAAAAAAGTTCTTGCTATGCTTCTTGCTTCTTCCATGATCCTTTCCTTTGCTGCTTGCGGCGATAAGCCCGAAGAAACCACCACAGGTGAAACCACAACCGCAGAAACCACCACTGCAGAAACCACCACTGCAGAAACCACAACCGCAGAATCTACCACCGAAGCTCCTGTCGTTGTTGCTCCCGTTGCAGAAGATTCTCTCGATTTCCTCAGAAAAGTTTGGAACGCATACGTTGCAGACGATTCCATCTCTGAAGAAGAAAAGCTCCTCTTTGTTGGCGGCGGCGACTACACTTGGCTCGAACAGGCTGGTGCTGAATTCGAAGCAAACAACCCCATGCCCTCTGACGACGCTTCCGATGCAGAATGGGAAGCATACTGGAACGCTTACGCTGCTGCTACCCAGGGTCCCGGCAGAGTTGCTCCCGAATATGATGAAGAAAACAACACCTACCTCGCAAGCGTAAACTTCCCCGTTGCACACGTTGGTCTTATTGACAGCGCTGCTTCCGTATTCCACGGCATGATGCTCAACAACTTCACCTGCGCTACTTATCACGTTGCTGATTCCGCAAACGTTGATACTCTCGTAAACGCTCTCAAGACCTCCATCGGTTCCGCTCAGTGGGTATGCGGTCAGCCCGAGGTTTATACCATCATCACCGTTGGCAACTACGTTACTGCAATCTACGGTCTTGAAATGATCACAGACGACATCACAAGCACGATCGAAGGTCTCTTTGACAACGCTACCGTTGTTTGCAAAGAAGCAGTTATGTAATTTGAGCAATAGGCTCGATTAACTCTTTGGTTTTTGGCGAAAGATAATATGAGATTTGAAATATTATCTTTCGCTATTTTATTTCTTTCTCAATTTTGTATAAAAATAAAGCAAAAACACAAAAGGTAATGTCATATGTTATTTTCCAGTATTCCGTTTTTATATTATTTTTTGCCAATCGTTCTCATCGTTTACTTCCTGCTTCCTAAGATCTTTTTGAAGAACACATGGCTTCTTTTTGCCAGCCTTTTCTTCTACGCTTGGGGTGAGCCGAAATATGCGATCCTGATGGTAACAGCCATTACGATTGGGTATGTATTCGGTCTTTTGATCGAAAAATTCCGCGGCAAACCGCTTTCCAAGGTCTTTATGATATCTGCTGTCGCCTTGGAGCTTGCGCTTCTCATGTACTTCAAATATGCAAACTTCTTCGTTGCAAACTTTGCCGCTTTGACAGGCATGAACGTTCCGACGCTCAATATCATTCTTCCTATCGGTATCAGCTTCTATCTTTTCCAGATCCTTAGCTATGACGTTGACGTTTATCGCGGCGACGTTCCCGCTCAGAAGAATTATATCTATCTTGCATCCTACGTTGCGCTCTTCCCGCAGCTCATTGCAGGACCTATCGTTCGTTACAGTGATATCGCGGAACAGCTTGTCAGCAGAACGCACAGCATTGAAAAGATTTCTCTCGGTATCCGCCGTTTCGTTATCGGTCTTGGTAAAAAGATCCTCATTGCCGACCAGATGAGCAAATTCTGCTTCACCTTCTATCAGGATTGCGACGATAAATCCGTCCTTTTCTTCTGGGTCTACGCCATCGCCAATATGCTCTGCATCTACTTCGACTTCTCGGGCTACAGCGATATGGCGATCGGTCTCGGTAAGATCCTCGGCTTTGAATTTCTTGAAAACTTCAACTATCCCTATATCTCCAAGAGCGTTACCGAATTTTGGAGAAGATGGCATATGTCCCTCGGCTCCTGGTTCCGCGACTACGTTTATATTCCGCTCGGCGGTAACCGCGTTTCCAAGGCGCGTAATATCTTCAATATCTTCGTTGTTTGGTTCCTCACAGGCTTTTGGCACGGTGCGGCATGGAACTATATCATTTGGGGCGTCATGTTCGCGCTTCTCCTCCTTGTGGAAAAGCTTTGGACGCTCAATTTCCTCAAAAAATCTAAGGTCATCGGACACGTTTACGTGCTTTTCGTCGTTCTCATCAGCTTTATCTTCTTTGACGCGACGGGCATTTTTGAAAACGATATGAAAGAATCCGTGGTTGCCATCGGTTCTCTCTTTGGCTTTGGCGGTCTTCCGCTCGTTTCCGCGGAAACGTTCCATTATATCGCGTCCTATGCCGTTCTCTTTATCTTTGCCATCGTCGGCGCAACACCTGTTGTGAAGAACACCGTTCTCAAGATCAAGTCGACTCCGACAGGCGAAAAGGTCATCAATGTTCTCGAACCGATCTTTATTCTCGGCGTTTTCGTGATCATTACCGCAAGCCTTGTTGACGGCGCGTTCAGCCCGTTCTTGTATTTCCAGTTCTAAGGAGGAAAATGCGATGAGTACAAAAGTAAAAAATATCGTATTGACCTGTGTAATGAGCGTTTTCTTCTTCGGTCTTGCTTTTTTCGCTTGGCTCAAGCCTGCGGATGATTATTCCTACACCGAAAGAAAGACCCTCAAATCCTTCCCCAAGATCACTTGGGAAACCATTGTCAATAAAAAATTCATGACCGATTTTGAATCCTATACCCTTGATCAGTTCCCGATGAGAGACACCTTTTTTAAGGTCAAGGGCGGTGTGAACCTCTATCTTTTCGGTATGAAAAATAACGTTCGCGGTGATTATAACTATTACACCGAGGACGGCTACGTTTCTGAGGTAGAATATCCGATGAACGAAGGCTCGCTCGATTATGCGGCAGGCAGATTCAAAAATATCTACAATATGTACCTCAAAAACAAAAAAACCAACGTTTATTTCTCCATCATTCCCGATAAAAACTACTTCCTCGCAGAGGATGCAGGTCAGCTTTCCATGGATTACGATGCATTTATCAATACCATGAAGGACAAGACCGATTATATGCAGTATATCGATATCATGGATCTTCTTTCCATTGAAGATTATTATAAGACCGATACACACTGGCGTCAGGAAAAGATCGTTGACGTTGCGCAGAGACTCGGCGAAGCAATGGGCGTAACGCTTGCAGGGAACTATAAAGAAAACGTTCTGGATCATCCCTTTGGCGGCGTTTATTACGGTCAGTCGGGACTTCCGTTCCTCAAGGAAGAGGAGCTTGTTTATCTCACAAGCGATGTTCTTGATAACTGCACCGTGAAGACTTACGACAAAAACGGTAAGCCCGTTTCCATGTCGATCTATGATATGGAAAAGGCTTATGACAAGGACCCTTATGAGATCTTTCTTTCCGGCTCGCTTTCTTTGATCGAGATCACAAATCCCAACGCGACCACCGATAAGGAACTTGTTATTTTCCGCGATTCTTTCGGCAGCTCGCTTTCTCCGCTTCTTGTGGAAGGCTACAAAAAGGTAACTGTTGTGGATATCCGTTATATGAACAGCAGCATGTTGAACAGATACGTTCGCTTCAACAATCAGGACGTTCTCTTTATTTACAGCACCCTCGTTCTTAACAATAGCAGCACTTTGACTTAATAATAAAAAAGAGAGGCCTTGCCTCTCTTTTTTGTATCTGCATTTTTTAAGGATTCGTTAATTTTGAAATGCTTTGTTGACAGATATTGCTTCCTATGATATAATGATGGTATCTAAGAAAGGATTGGAGATCGATATGACAGATCATAGAATTCCTCCTCAGGATAAGGCTTTAGAGGATTATTTAGCAGCGCAGACGATGAAAAAAACGTATAGCAGATTCGGTTGGGCGCTTGTGGCACTGCTTGCAACTTGGTATGGATTCCTGATTGCGGTTTCCATTGTGTTTGGCGTGATGGAAGCCTTGGGTGTCCCAATGCTTGATTTTTATGAGCGCTATATGCTCATTTTCAATGAGCTTGGACTTGTTATCAGTATCATTGTTGTCATGCCCATTTTGAGACCGTTGCCGAAGTATGAGATTTATGGCGAAAGGATCGGTGTATGGCGTTTTGCAAAATACATTACGATCGCGCTTGCGATCGGCATGATTGGTAATGTGATCGGCAATTCGATGCTTTCCTTTTGGAATTCCGTAACGGGGAATGAAGCGGGCGCTGAGGTGGATGAACTGCTCCTTGGTTCCAATTTTTATATTCTGCTTTTGATGGTCGGCTTAGTGGCACCTTTTTTGGAAGAATTTTTCTTCCGCAAGCTTTTGATCGATCATACACGTCAGTATGGTGAGCTTCCGTGCATTTTGATGTCGGGGGCGTTGTTTGGACTTTTCCACGGTAATTTTACGCAGTTTTTCTATGCGTTTGGACTCGGTGCGTTGCTTGCATATATCTATTTTAGAAGCGGTAACTTTACTTTGGTGTTTATATTCCATGCGGCTTTCAATTTGGTATCTGGTATTTTACCTGCGATGCTGATGAGCGTTTCCGTGACTTTGGAGATGGCATATATGTATGTGTATATGATCCTCGTTGTGATCGGTATTGTTTTTGCGTTTATCGGTATTCGAAAATTTAAGCCGAGAAAAGGAGAGATCCTGTTGCCTCGAAAAACCTGCTTCTCCGCAATGATTGGCAATTCCGGGATGATCGCGGCGGTTCTTTTTATGCTGATGCTGATGACGCTTTCGCTTTTTACGATTGAATGAAGTATTAGAAATTGCTGTTTGGTAACGCATAATCGGAAATTTTACAGAATGATGAAAAAGAAAATGATGAAAGAAAAATTAAAAAAGATCGTATTGTTTTTTTGCAATCCGAGGCTTATCGTTTGCTTTTTGCTTGCGTGGCTGATTACAAACGGCTGGTCATACATTATGTTTGCATTCGGAACGCTGTTTGAGATTTCGTGGATGGCTGCGATCGCAGGCGCGTATATTGCTTTTCTTTGGTTGCCGATCTCTCCCGAAAAGATCGTAACGCTTGTCATTGCAATGGGAATTTTGCGATTCCTTTTTCCGCGTGATGAAAAAACGCTTGCCGTTTTGAAAGAATTGTACGCGAAGCTGCGCGAAAAAAGAAAGAAGAAGAAAAAGAATGTTTCTTAGTGGATAGTACCCACTCGAAAAGACTTGTCTGCCGCAATTTTGTGTATCCCAAGCGCAAGAAAACGGCAAGACAGATCAGATGCAATTTTATAAGGATAAAAAAGATTCCGTGCTTGCACGGAATCTTTTTTGAATATGATCATGCGGTGGGAATCGGGTTGGCAGAATTGGGCTGATGCTGTTTATTTCTGATCTGCATACCGATGATGATAAACACGGTGATGAGGACGATGCCGAGGACGATGCTGACAGTTCCAAAAAGAACGAGCTTATCGGAAAGAACTCCCCAAATGGTGGCAACAAGAGCGAAGGCTAGAGCTTCTGTTTCGTTTCCGGATGCGGCGCTGAGGATATCGGAGATCGGGATCATGCCGATGATGATGAGAAGAAGTCCCGTAAAAATGGCGGTGATGCCGCTGAAAAGAAGAGGATAACGGAAGCTCCAGGTAAGGAGCGCCGTCAAAAGATAAGTAAGAACAAAGAAGAAAAGAATGCCGACAATGAAGAGAGGGCTTTTGAATATATTCAATATCGCCGCGATCTCATTGAGTGTTGCTACGGTTTCTTCGTCAAATTTCAGTGTCATATCGTTGGCTTGGGAGGGGCTGTTTGGAGTGGCATCGGGCGCGTAATCGGTTTGATCCGTTTCTGCGCTGAAGATGGCACCTCGGAATGCATCGTTGATGGTGTGGCGGTAAAGGTGCAGATAATATTCAAGAAATTCAACTTTGGAAATGCCATCCCGGGGTGCGGGCTCCCCAACCTTGTTGGCGAATGCTGTCGCTTCTGCGATGGCGGCATCAAAGGTTTCGCCATCGGGGAAAGTGATCGCAACGACTGCTTCTGCAAGCGTGGGGTTTTCTGTGATCAGATCGTGCATTTCCTCTGCGATATCGACAGCCGGTGTATGATAAACGCCGAGCTTATCTTCAAGTGTATAAGTAACGACCTGCGCCAAAATACTTTTAACGGCAGGCTCCTGTAAAAGCATATCCATCAGCTCTTCGCCGAGAATGAGCGCAGAATCATCTGCGGCAATGGATTGGATCATAGAGGTGCGGAAGGTATCGTTATCTAAAAGAACGGTTACGATATCCTCGGAAAACGTAGGCAAAAGCTCGGGATCCGCGGTGATCGTGTCTTGAAGCTTTTCGCTTATATCGAGTTCTCCGTCAAAATCGCCGCTTGTAATCTCTTCGGCGCTTTCGGAAACGATGCCGGAAATCATCTGCTGAATAGAGGGAAGCTCCATCAGCTGATCCACGGTCTCCTTCATTTGCGGGTCATTCATATCGGTGCCCTCAAGCAGAGAATCCGCCAGCATATTGGAAACGGAGGATTTTATGTCTTCATTTGTCATTGCATTTTTTGCGATCGAGTCGATGCTTTTTTGTGTAACGAGTCCTGCCGCGCCCGAAAGAACGAGTGCCGCGCAGAGCAAAAGGATAAAGGCAGGGGTCAAAAGAATGCTGATGACCGTGCCGATCGTTCGATAAACTTTCATAAGTGATGTCCTTTCTAAAATGATGATTTTATTATGATATCTATAATGTATCACATTTCATCATTTCTGTCAAGAAATATGTCGAAAAAGCGGCAGGTTACCGCTTCCGATTATTTCTCTATCCGCGTTTTGTCTATATGCAATTTGCATCAAATAGCGAGAGCGATTCGAGGAATTTCCTATGCAATAAAAAGAAAATGCAGATGCGAGCGCATCTGCATTTTTGCGTTATTGGATACCAAAAAGCGTTTTTGCATTTTCCACTTCGAGCGCACAAAGTGCATCGTAATCCATACCGAGAAGGCTTGCCGCTTTTTCGGCTGTGAAGTGGAGATATCCGCTGTGATTGGTCTTGCCGCGCATGGGAACGGGGGCAAGATAAGGGCAATCTGTTTCAAGCAGAAGTCGTTCGGGCGGTGTTGCCAAAACAGAGTCCAGCGTTTTGGAGGCGTTTTTGAACGTGATGACCCCTGAGAAGGAGATATACCAGCCCATTTTAACGTATTCCTTGACCTGCTCCGCGGAGGCGCTGCAGCTATGCAAAACGCCGATGACATGGCCGCGAAATTCTCGGACCATATCCATCGTGTCGCCGTGTGCCTCGCGGTCATGAATGATGACGGGCTTGCCGGTTTTTTCGGCAAGCTCCATCTGTGCGCGGAAAAAGCGCATCTGCGTTTCGCGGTCAGAAAAGTCATAATAATAATCAAGACCGATCTCGCCGAGCGCAACGACTTTTTCATGTGTGAGCTGGTTTTCGATGACGGTCATCGCATCGTCAAGGTTGCCCGATTTTCCACATTCATGCGGATGGATGCCTGCGGAAGCATAGATGCCGTCATAACGCTTGGCGAGCCTTGCACATTCCGCGCCGTCCTCCATACAGGTCGCAACGGTGAGAATGTGGCTGATGTCGGCGGAAAAGAGCTCGTTTAAGAGGAGATCGTTTCCGAATAGACGCTCGTCCGTGTAATGTGCGTGTGTATCAAAAAGCTTCGCCATATCAGTGGATTCTGAAGCCTACGGCTTCGTCGGGGAAGAATGCGATGGATGCTGCGCCGTCTTCGGTATCTGCCGCGAAGATCATACCTTCGCTGACGTATTTACCGCCCATCATTGCACGGGGCGCAAGATTCATGACGATACCGACGTTTTTACCGATCAGCATATCGGGCTTATACCATTTTGCGATGCCCGACATGATGGTGCGTTCGCGTTCACCGTCAAATACGGTGAGCTTGAGAAGCTTTTTGCTTTCCTTGATATTTTCGCAATTTGTGATCTTAGCAACGCGAAGCTCGACCTTGCAGAAGTCGTCAAAGCTGATCTCTTCTTCATGGTCGGTGATCTCTCGGGTGGGAAGCTCGGGCTTCTTTTCTTCTTCTTTGGGCTCAGCAGCAGCCTTGGCAGCTTCTTTTTCGGCTTCGATTTCAGAAAGGATCTTCGCTTCATCAAGACGGGCGAAAAGTACGCTTTGTTCACCAACGGTAACGCCGGGCTTTACGAGACCAAACGCAGATGCGGATTCAAATTCATGCTCATAGCATCCGATCGTGGTAAGGATCTTATCTGCGGATTCGGGAATGATGGCTCTGAGAAGAAGCGCGGAGATGCGGAGCGTTTCGAGAAGATTATAGAGAACGGTGCCGAGTCTTTCCATCTTGCTTTCGTCTTTTGCGAGCGCCCAAGGTGTGGTTTCATCGATGTATTTGTTTGCGCGGCGAAGCAAGGTGAATACGGCTTCCAGCGCATCCTGTGCGCGATATTCATCGAAGTTTGCAACGAAGCCTGCGTAAGCCTTTGCCGCTTCTGCCTTGAGTTCAGCGTCGGGGCCTTCCTCAGCAGCGGGGGCAGGAATTACGCCGTCAAAGTATTTCTTTGTCATGGCAACCGTACGGGAAACAAGGTTGCCGAGGGTGTTGGCAAGGTCGGTATTGTAACGATTGATGACGTTTTCATAGGTGATGGAGCCATCGTTGTTATAGGGCATTTCGGAAAGCAGATAATAACGAACGGCATCCAGACCGAAACGGCGGATGAGGTCATCTGCATAAATGACGTTTCCTTTGGATTTGGACATCTTATCCATGCCGAAAAGAAGCCACGGATGTCCGAATACCTGCTTCGGGAGCGGTTCGCCGAGCGCCATGAGGAAGATGGGCCAATAGATGGTATGGAAACGAACGATATCCTTACCGATGACGTGAACGTCGGCAGGCCAATATTTTGCGTATTTTTCGCCGCCCTTTTCGCCGTCGAAGCCGAGCGCGGTGATATAGTTCGTCAAAGCATCGAGCCAAACGTAAACGACGTGCTTATCGTCAAAATCAACGGGAATACCCCATTTGAAGGACGAACGGGAAACGCAAAGATCCTGAAGACCGGGCTTCAAGAAATTGTTGACCATTTCTTTTCTTCTGGATTCGGGAACGATAAATTCGGGATGCTCTTCAATGTAATTCATGAGCTTATCCTGATATTTGCTCATTTTGAAGAAATAGGATTCTTCATGCTCGCGTACGAGAGGTCGGCCGCAATCGGGGCAAACGCCGCCTTCTGCCTGTGTATCGGTGAAGAAGGATTCGCAGGGAACGCAGTACCAGCCTTCATAGCTGCTCTTGTAGATATCGCCTTGCTCGTAAAGACGCTTGAAGATCTTTTTGACGGCTTCTTCGTGATAATCGTCTGTTGTACGAATGAAGTGGTCGTATTTGCAGCCGAGCATATCCCAAATGTTTTTGATCTCTCCCGAAATGCCGTCAACGTATGTTTGCGGTGTGATGCCGGCTTCATTTGCGAGATTTTCGATCTTCTGGCCGTGTTCATCTGTACCTGTGCAGAAGAATACGTCGTAGCCGCGAGAACGCTTGTAGCGTGCGATGGCGTCCGAGAGAACGATCTCATAGGTGTTTCCGATGTGGGGCTTTCTCGATGCGTAAGCGATCGCGGTGGTGATATAAAATTTTCCTTTGTTTTCCATATGTGTGAAATATCCTTTCGTTATCGCCTCCTGCGAATGGGCAGGGGCGTGATTCGTAAAAATTAAATGCGTGTGCCTTCGATGAATACACTGCGGATCTTCATGCTTCTGTCGCAGAGGATCATATCTGCGCGCTTGCCGACGGTAAGTGAACCGCGGCTATCGTAAAGACCGACCATTTCCGCAGGTGCTTTGGTTGCGGCGATGAGTGCTTCTTCAAAGGGGATCTCCGCGAATTTTGCAAGATTTTTGACCGCGGTGAAAAGGTCGAGCGCAGAACCGACGATGGTGCCGTCTGCCATGGCGGCTTTGCCGTCTTTGAGTGTGAACGAGATGCCGTTCATTTCGTAATCGCCGTTGGGCAGACCTGCGGGCGGGATCGAGTCTGTGATAAGAACAAACTTATCGCCCTGTGCGCGTTTTGCATGATATGCGATGCGAACGACCTCGGGGCAAACGTGGATACCGTCGCAGATAAGCTCGGCGTAAGCATCGGTTGCGAGCGCCGCTCCTGCAACGCCCGGTTCACGGTGTCCGATGGCGCTCATGGCGTTGAAGGTGTGTGTGAACGAGCGTGCGCCGTTTTCGATGGCTTTGGCACATTCCGCATAGGTGGCGTTGGAATGTCCGATGCCGATGGTGCCGCCGCATTTGCCGAAGCGTTCGGTCAGCTTATAAATGACGTCTCCGTCATCTTCCTCGGGCGCGATGGTGAGATGGGTGCGCATGGGAAGAATCATCGAGAAGAATTTTTCAAGCTCGTCATAGAGGGGCTTGCGGATCATCGAGGTATCGTGGCAACCGGGCTTTTTCGCGCTGATATACGGACCTTCGATGTGAATACCTGCGAAATCGGCGATGGTCTTTGTTTTTTTGATCTCACCGACCGCGCGCAAGAGATCTTCCATCGATGCGGTCATGATGGTGGGGTATAGGGTGGTAACACCCGTTTTGGCATAGGCAAGAGAGAGCTTGCTGAGGCTTTCTGCATCGGCACTCATAATATCCATGCCGCATCTGCCGTGGGTGTGTACGTCGATAAGACCCGGGATGAGATAACCCTCCGCACCGTCAATGATGGCATCGGGAAATCGGGTATTTGAGACGATGCAGGAATTTTCAAAGCAGAGAGAACCTTTTTCAAATCTTCTTTTGTCCGTGTTGTAAACGTGTACGTTTTCAATTTTGGTAATCATGATATCTGCTCCTTATTTATTTTTTATTTTTTTCTGAAAGGTATTTGCTTTTTATTCCGCTTTTCTTTATCTGAAAGAAAAGCGGAGCAAAAGAAGCAGACAACCTTGCAGGTTGATCGCTTGGTTGATTTTATAACTTCTGATTGGTCGGCTCCCCGAACGGATTCTTCATGAACAAGTTCATGAAGTCCCTCGCGGCGTCGCTCGGGAACATCCTCGGAACCACGCCGACGGAAGTTGTGTTCTTGGTTTTTCGGTAGATTTTTTTGTAATCGAACAAATCTATCGATATTTTGAGCTTATTTCTTCATCACGAT
>JBGVLA010000082.1:0-16095 GCA_045124015.1 Eubacteriales bacterium
GGTCATATGCAAGCGCGGGGATATTCGAATCCGCGAGTGTGCCTGCGTGCGGACAGAGCGAATACGTGAATACGATCTCGCCCTGGTCGGCAACTTCGTTCGGAGATGTCGGGGTCTTGAAAAGGGAGATCTGCATCAGACCGTCATGGATGTCGTAGCCGTATTTGCAATCGTTGAGAATGGCAACGCCATAGCCGCCCTCGGAAAGATCGGCGTATTTATGCGCGCAGACCTCGAATTTTGCGTTATCCCAGCTGGTGTTCTTGTGGGTCGGGCGTTCGATCGTACCGTACTGGATATCGTAGGTCGCTTTCATCGAGTTGATATCGACGGGGAATGCCGCCTTGACCATCTGGTGCTGATTATGCCAGTCGGCAACCGTTTCAAAGTCGATCTTGGCGATATCGTCATAGAACCAAACGGTCTGTGTGATCGTGGATTTCATGAACGGACGGGTGATGCGGATACCGCGTCTTGCACCGTCGTCGATGATATCAACACTTGTTACGTCCGTGATGACCTTGTAGTCCTCAAGGGAGTATTCCTGCCATTCCCATGCGTCATAGGTGTCGGGATGGTCGGCGTATACGCGGATCTCATTGGCTTTTTCGCCCTCGTGGATGACTTCACGGTCATTGATCTTATCGTAAACGGATTCGATGAGCCAGTTTTCATCAAAACGAACGCGGAGCTTATCGGTTTCCACGGTCTTATTCTGAATGATGATGCGGTTATAGATCTTGAGCTGTCCCGCCGCGGCGTAGCCCTTTGCAGGGATTCCTACAACGTACGCGCTCTTGCCGTCGATTTTTACGATGCCGTTGCCAACGAACGGATTGGGATTGAAAATGACGTGTCCTCTGCCGGAGGAAATACCTTTAGCGATCGCTGCCGTTGCATTTGCAAGCTCGGTGTTTGCGATCTGCATGAGGTTTGCGTAGTCGATATCGCTCTGCTCGTATACCTCACGAATGGACGAGCCGGGAATGATATCATGGAACTGATTTGTGAGGAGAGATTCCCAACCCTCGTGGAGCTTTTCCTTCGGGAAGGGCATACCGATGAGCGATTTTGCCATACTGCCGATGGTTTCGGTGTTCATATAGAGAAATTCGCTCTTACGGTTGTTTCGTTTGTTCTTGGAAATGGAGGTATAGGTACCTCTGTGATATTCAAGATAAAGCTCGCCATGCCATGCGGGAACGCGCTTCGCTTCTGCCATCTTCTTTTCCAAACGGGAGAGGAAGTCGCCTGCAAATTCCAGCTTGGTCTGCGGAACACCGGGGATACCCTTTGCGGTACGGCGTGCTGTTTCGAGATTTTCTACGGTCGGACCGCCGCCGCCGTCGCCGTAACCGTAGGTGATGAGCGCGTCGTTGTTGAGGTCTTTATTCTGATAGCGCTTAATCGTGCCTGCCACCATTTTGGGGGTGATCTGCGCGTTATAGGTCGTGCCGCGGGGAGGTGTTTTGCCGAGGTGATAATCCGATGCGGTAAGGAAGTAGGTGTGGATGGGTGTGCCGTCGATGCCGTACCATTCAAAGGTATCGTAGGGCATCATATTGGTGTCGTTCCAGCTGATCTTGGAGGTTACGAACCAATCAACACCGCTCTTTTTGAGGATCTGCGGAAGAGCTGCGGCGTATCCAAACACGTCGGGAAGCCACAATACGCGGTTATTGACACCGAATTCATCCTTGAAGAAGCGTTTGCCGTACATGACCTGACGGACAAGACTTTCGCCCGAGGAAAGGTTGCAGTCCGCTTCGACCCACATTGCGCCTTCACATTCCCAACGTCCTTCCTGGATGCGTTCCTTGATCTCCTCATAAAGCTCGGGTGCTTCCTCTTTCATATTCTTATAGAGGAACGCCTGAGAGGACATGAATTTGTATTCGGGATAGCGCTTCATCAGCTCAAGCACGGTCGCAAAGGAGCGCTGTACCTTTTCTCTTGTCTGTTTGAGTGTCCAAAGCCATGCACAGTCGATATGCGTATGCCCGATGGCGGTAACCTGCGTTTTGGCGTTTCCGCAGTATTTGCCGTAAAATTCTTCATCGAAATATGCTTTCGCTTTTTCTATGGAAGCGAAAAATTCGTCAGAGCCGAGATCGTAAAGATCGAGCATGGAAACAGCGTTATCGAGATATCTTAATATGTCGGCGTATTCGATGGCATATTCGTCGGTAAATTCCAGCGTGTCGAACGGTACGCTGATATCCCAGAAAAATTCGTTGCAGACGGTGTTGACGTTATAAAGCTCAACGAACAGCTTTGCCGTGCGGATCCTTGCGCCGGTGTAAGCGTAAACGTATACGTCATAGGTTTCGTCCATATCATAGAGCGGTACGGATGTATGACGGATATCAAGACCTTGGCGGATCTTACCGTTGATATACAAAATAAACTGCGGATTGGAACCGACGCCGCCCTCTTTATCGCAAGCGACCTTCAGTTCCACGGGCTTATTTTTCATGTTTTCGGGAATTTTGAACTCAAAATGGAACCAAACGTGGCTATCAAATCCGCTGCCCCAATCGCTTCCGACCGTATAGGGCTGAAAAGCAGAAAGCGGAGGCGGGGTATGTCCTTCCTTATAACCACAAGGACAAACGGTTATGCCTTCCATAGGGGTATGATTGCAATATCTGTGTTTTTTGATAATGTCATGATATTTTTTGACTTTGCGATATTGTGCGTTCATGAGCTTCCTCCTATTATGATAATGATTTTACAAATTCAGTATAGCACAAAATGTCTGTAAGTACAAGGGCAAACGCAGGATTTCTTGTAAATGTTCTGTTGCGTTAAAAAAGAAGATCCCGCGAAACGTTCGCGGGATCTTCAGGAGATTGAAAATGAAGAAAGAGTTCGATATTAAGCCTCGTTTGCATCCTTCATATAGAAGAGTACGCCGAGGGTATTGGGGCCGCAATGGCTGGAGATGACGCCTCCTGCTCTGGTGATGAGGATCTCATCAAAATAGCCGAGATCTTCAAGCATGATGCGGACCTTTTCGATGGTGGCATCGGAGCAACCGGAATGGGTGATGAACACACGGGACTTATCCGCCTGCAAAAGATCCTTTGTGAGCTCCGCAACGTATTTGGAGAGGGCAAAGTCCATTTTGCCGAGGAATTTCTTGCTGACGCCCATTTTGCCGTCTTTTACGATGATCATCGGGTGGAGCTTCAAGGTGTTTGCCATGAGCGCGGTAACGGGAGTGCAACGTCCGCCGCGGGCAAGATATGTAAGGGTGTCGATGACGAAGCTTGCGCGTACGTCGCCTTTTTTCTGATTGATATAGCTTACGATCTCTTCTGCAGTTTTGCCTGACGCCGCCATTTCTGCAGCCTTGATGACCTGAAGACCGATACCTGTGGAAAGGTTTCGGGAGTCGATAACGAAGAGGCGGTCGTGATTTTCTCGAGAGACGAAACGACCGACATTGCAGGTACTGCTCATATCGCCGGAAATCGTGAAGAAAATGATATCGTCGCCGGCATCGATATAGGACTTCATCGCGCCGAGGATCTGCTCATAGGAGGCAGCGGCGGTTTTCGGGGTGGTCTTCTTTGCATCTGCCCATTTGTATATTTCGTCGGGCGTGATCTCTGTTCCGTCAAAATAACTCTTGTCGTCCAAAACGATGCTGAGCGGAATGATCTTGATCTGATACTTTTTGATCAGTTCTGGTGAAAGGTCGCAGGTGCTATCGGCAAAGATTTGAATTCTACTCATATCTGTATTCCATTCCTTCTTGTGTTTACAACAACTGATTACAGTTACATTTATTATTTATTATTTATTATTTTATATAAAAATTAAGAATTTGTCAAGATATGATCGATATAATTTGACAAAAAGGCGTAAGTTTGTTATAATACTATTAAAAGATACCAAAATCAACGAAGAAAAGAGGATTTAACCACGATGAAATGGATGATCGCATCCGATATTCACGGTTCGGAAGCATTTTGCCGTGCGCTTTTGGCAGCGTATGCGCGTGAGGGTGCGGATAAGTTCTTGCTTCTCGGCGATATTTTATATCATGGACCGCGCAATGCACTCCCGAACGGATATGCACCCAAGGCGGTGATCGAATTGCTCAACGCAAAAAAGGAGGAGATCCTCTGTGTGCGCGGAAATTGCGATGCGGAGGTCGATCAGATGGTTTTGGATTTTCCCATCATGGCGGATTATGCTTTGATCCATGAAGAAAATATCACGGTTTTCGCAACGCACGGGCATATATATCATGAAGGAAATCTGCCTAAGATGAAAAAAGGAACGGTGCTTCTTCATGGACATACACACGTTCCGAAATGCACGGTACACGAGGACTATATCTATATGAATCCGGGTTCGGTCTCGATCCCAAAGGAAAACAGCCACCATGGCTATATGACGTTTGAGAATGGTCTGTTTCTTTGGAAGGACCTCGACGGGGAAGAAAAACACAGATTTGAATACGGAAAGGAATGAATATATATGACAAATAAGGAACGTTTTCTTGAAATATGCCAAAAGGAGATCAAAAGAGACGGACTTGATAAGGTTTTGGATTGGCTTGAAAAGAGCGATTTTTTTGAAGCGCCCGCAAGCACCAAGTTTCACGGCAATTATCCCGGTGGGCTTCTCGAGCATTCGCTGAACGTTTACGATTGCATGAAGCGCGTTGCGAAGAATTATCCCGAATATCCCGTTACGGATGAAAGCATTGCCATTTGTGCGCTTTTTCATGACGTTTGCAAGGTGAATTTTTATCAAAAGGGATATCGTAATGTAAAGGATGAAGCGACCGGTCAATGGGTGAAAAAGGAGATCTATGAGATCAACGAGAAGTTCCCGATCGGACACGGCGAAAAAAGCTGTATCATCTTGCAGTGGTTTTTCGGCAGACTTGAGGTTCCTGAGCTTCTTGCCATCCGCTATCATATGGGATCATTTGATGCGGCGGTCAAGGGCGGTGATTTCGGACTCAGCCGCGCTTATGAGAGCACACCGCTTGCCGTTATGCTCCATATGGCGGATCTTGAAGCCTCTTATTTGATCGAAACAGACAGAAAATGACAAAAAAATGAAAAATATATGAATATTCTTGCCTCTCTGAAAATTTTGACTGTTGACATGTGGGAAAAAATGTGTTAAAATATTCATATGAAAGAATAAAAACGGGAAAATGTGTTCCGTAAAAATGAAAGGGATACGATATGAGAAAAGAAGAAATTGCGATTGAACTTTATAATTCTGCAAAGGAAAACGGATTTCTCGACACAATTTATGAGGTGATCGGTCAGAAGGTACGTGTTTCTGTCGCTTTTACAAAGAAAGCGTGCGACACAAACATTGATGACATTGAATTTTCCGTACGTGCGACCAATGCGCTCAAGAGAGCCGGTTATTTCACCATCGGCGATGTTGTTGAAGCGCTTTCCAACGAAACGCTTATCCACATCCGCAATCTTGGTAAAAAGACCTTTAATGAGATCCAGACAAAGATCCTTGTGTTCGGTTACGAACGTTTGACCGAAAAGGAAAAGCAAAGATTCTTCGTTGACCTCGTGGAACGAAACTGCGAATAATCGGTTTTGTATATATACATGGCATAGACGAGGAGGAATTCCGATTTTGGGAATCCCTCTTTCATCTATGCTTTTTTCTTTTTTGGATGATATTCTTTGCTTCTCTACCTATATCGGTCAGGATCCCAACGATCTCACCGTGAGGCATCGCATAGCGCTGATTGAGATACCGTGTTGCGGCTGCGAGCTCGCCGTCCGGACCGCCAGACGAAAAAAAGATATAATAAAAAGCCCCGAAAAGGGGCTTTTGTTTTAGATATAAAAATGTATTTCGATACGCTTATCGGGCTTGAAGAAAACGATTTCTTTGACGATCGTGCGGAGGGATTGATTTTTGAGTTCTGCGGAGACGTCGGGGCTTTCGATAAGCTCTATGACCTCGCCGACGGTATCGGCAAATGCTTTGAGATTTACGTCTGCGGATTTCGCTACGGCGTTTTGTTTTTCTTTCTCGATTTTTTTGATATTGGATTCAAACTTTGCTTTTGCGGTCTTGTATTCGGCGAGGGAGTCAACACCTTCTTGGTATGCTTGCTTCGCACGTTCGAGCTTGAGCTTTTCGGCGCTTATGAGTGCGTCATAATCGACAGAAGGTACGGAAACTGGCTTTTCGGGCTTGACATCGATATCAAAGGAAAGCGTCTTCACGGCGTTTTTTAGCTCGTCAATGACCATTTGATTGATAATGTTAAGGTTTATGTGGTGAGATACGCCGCAGGAACCGTGGGCGTATTTATGGCACTGCAATCCGTTTGATGCCTTTTGCAGAACGAGGGTTGCGCCGCAAGTATCACAGCGAACTAAGCCTTTCAGCATGAATGCGTTGGTGCCGAGATCTTCGCGGGCGTATTTTTGATGAATCTTTTTTCGTTCGGCGGTTACGGCCTGCGCTTTTTCAAAAATCTCATCGCTGACGACGGGAGTATGTTCTGCCTTTTTCAAAATATCCTCCGGGTTATTAAAATTCCGTTTTGATGAAGATCTTGCGTGCGGATTCCAACGGACGTATCCGATATAGCACGGATTATTCAAGATATAATCGACACCGCGGTTATCAATAGAATTGCCATAATGATTTTTTACGCCGAGAACGCGGAAATGATCTGCAATCTTACGGACACCTACGCCGCTAACGTACATTTCAAACATTTGACGCACGACTGCTGCTTCCGCTTCATTGACAACGTAACGACCGTCCTGCATATGATAGCCAAAAGGTGGTGCGGAGTTTGGAAGTCCACGGGTGGCGCGTTCGGTCATGCCTCGGCGGACCTCATCGGAAAGGCGAATGAGATAATATTCATCCATCCATTCGATGATGCGTTCGATCAGGCCGCCGAAAGGGTTATCTTGCAACGGTTCGGAGACGGACACGACATCGACGCCGTTCTTGCGGAGCATAGCCTTATATACGATGGATTCCTCTTGATTACGAGCGAAACGGGAAAATTTCCAAACAAGAATCATCTGAAACGGTTTATCTTTCAATTTGGCAAGAGCAATCATATCATTGAATCGTTTTCGCTTTTTGACGGACTTGGCAGAAATGCCGTCATCATAAAATATCAGTTCTTCCGGGAGCTCGATCTCATTTCGAACACAATAATCTTTGATCAGCTTGAGCTGAGAATCGGGAGAGAACTCGTCTTGACGTTCGTCCGAAACACGGAGATAAGCTGCGGCTGTCTTCATATAATCTCCTTTCGTTATTTTTGCGACCGACAGAAATGTCGGTCGCTTTTTGTTTTAGAAAATGAACACGATAATTGCGCTTATGGTTGCGAGTGCGATGGTAAGGGGAATGGCGCAACCGCCGGTAACGATTTTACCAACCTTTCTCTGTCTTCCCGATTTTGTGAGCGGGATACCTGTTTTTTTCGATATTTTTCTTTTGGCGTTGGTAACACCAAGGGCTCTTTTCCAAGAAAATCCGCCTTTTGCCATGATTTTACTCCTTTCTGTTACGGGTCGCAGTGTCCGCAAGAATCGTATCCTTTGCGGATTATTTCTGAGCGAGTTCCTGTGAACGTAGATTTGTTTGCAGAAGAAATTTTATCTGCATATCGGCAACTTGAATAGTGAAAGACCATAGTGTTTGTATTCAGAACATATGTATATTCGCTTTCGGTTGTTTCGATGGGCTTGTCGGTTGTTTCAATAGGAGGTTTGGGACGAATTGTTTCTGATTCAGAAGTAATGATGATTTGAATTTCTTCGCTTCTTATATCGCCATCGGCACTTTTTACATACAGAACACATGTGCCTTCGGATAATGCGTGAATTTTATATTTTATGTAGGTGTAAAAAAGTCTGTTCTCCGAATCGATATACTCGAATTGAACGATATCGGGGTTTGAATTTACTAAGGTGATATGTTCGAGAGTGATATCTGCATTTGCTGACACACTGAACGTATCTTCGACGGTTTCGCCAATGAGCATGTTGAGCGTGCCGTTTATGCCTTGGTCAAAATTTATTCTATCGATAGTGATAGGTAGCACAGTTACTTTAATTTCAGGAGATTTTACCTTGCCATCTGAAGTTTGGATATAAACCACGGATTCTCCCGCCGAAAAAGAGGAGATTTTGCAGTCGAGCGTTGAGGAGGGTTTTTCGTCATCAAGTTCGAGTTTGCATACATCAGGATTCGTGC
Organism: Eubacteriales bacterium; assembly: GCA_045124015.1. GTDB lineage: Bacteria > Bacillota > Clostridia > Oscillospirales > CAG-272 > QALR01. Next base: position 8,239 of record JBGVLA010000082.1, read on the forward strand.
TGATGAGTTGGATATCATCAAATGTATAACGGCTGGTGTTAAATCTAAAATATACATATTCAAAATCATCGGGATCAAGTTCGATTTCAGTTTCTTCGCTATAAGCGAAAGAAATTTCTGTTATAGGGTTAGAAACTGTTGTTTGTTTCGTTGTTGAAGCTGTCGTTTCGGATGGTTCGTCAGTATCAAACACGCCGCTTCCGAATATGGCGATAAACGCAACGATACAGATTATAATCAAGCCTGTTTTTCCAATATGAAAATGCCATTGGTTATTATCTTTTGCCCAATCGTTATAATTAAAATTGTTATTTTGCCTGTTTTCTTTCATAAAAAGTCCTTTCTGTCAAATTTTATACTGTCCTGCGACGACCTTGCCAAGGATGCGGACCTGATTGAGCTGAGGACCGACAAAGCGCATGGTTTTATATTTGGGGTTATCGGGGACGAGAAGAAGCACACTGTTTTCTCGATCATAATAAACGTGCTTCACGGTGGCTTCGTCTTCAATGATGACAACGGCGATTTCGCCATCATCGACGATATCCTGTTTTTTTACGAACAAAACATCGCCATCAAAGATACGCGCGTTTATCATACTGTCGCCTTGTGCTCGCAAGCAGAAATCGGCTTCGATTCCGTTGTCTGCGCAAACAAACGCTTCGACAGCGCCGTCGGCAAAGATAGGTTCGCCACAGGCGACGTTCCCGAGGAGCGGGAGCTTTTTTGTTTCAACACGTGAAATTCCAAGTTTTTCAAAGAGTCCAGTATCTATGGACTCTTTTTTTGTTTCTTCGATTCCATAGATCTCATTCAATGAGATATTAAAAATCTTGCAAACGCGAAATAAAAGTTCAGTATCAATGGAGTTTTGCCCGTTTTCCCAATTTGAAACGGCAGTGTTTTTTACGCCGAGCAGATCGGCAAGTTGCTTTTGCGTCAGACCTGCCTTTTTTCGATAAGAACGAATATTTTCAGAGACATTACGTTTGATTTCCTCTTGATTCTTCATAATTACCTCCTTTTGAGATAATCATATCACACCACAAACAGAAAATCAATAAAAAAATACAGAAAATCTGAATTTTTATCGAAAAACTATTGACATTACAGAAAAACTGTAATATAATGTGGTAAAAGTACAGCGGAACTGTAATTTCGAGAAAGGAGAAACTGATATGTTGGGAACCAAAATCAAAGAGTATATCACCGAGTCCGGTCTTAAATTTTCTGCTGTTGCAGAAAAATCCGGGATTTCCGCCAATACGTTTTCCGCAATCGTAAACGAGAAAAGAAAAATTACGGCGGAAGAATATTTTTCGGTTTGTCAAACGTTGGGCGTGCCGCTTGAAAAATTTTATTCATGAACAGAAAAACCGCCAAAGTGTTACATATAATAGAACACCGCGGAGCGGGAAGAAAGGAGAAAAGAATGGGTCAAATCTATTTGAACGATCAACCTGTTGACGAGCTGCCACCCGAGGCGCTCAAAATCATGTCTGAACGGCTCAGCGCCGTTGTCAGCCGATATTTCACAGCGCACCCGGATGAATACGTGAAATTCCTTGAGGGCAGGGAAAAGAGGAGAAAAGCGCAAGATGCAGCCAATCCCTCAGTCGCTTCGCGACAGCTCCCTTTACACAAGGGAGCCTTGAACTGAAAGGAGGTGAGAGGTTTGGAAAAACAAAAAATCGACCTCGCTTGTGATTTTAGCGAAGTCGATAAAAATGAACGTTTGGAGCTCTGTCGGTTGCTCGTAAAGGCCGGGTATACCGTCCGCATCGGGCGCGAACGACGAGGAAACCAAAACAAATATTACTATTTCGTTGAATATTGGAGGACGAATGAAAAATCTTATGAATGAAATCATGATGAAAGTCAAAAAGAGATGGCTCGTATTTCTCTATGATATCAGAGAGCCGTTCCGCAAGCTATATTTCAAGGCGGTGATCAAATGGCAGAGATGACGCTTGCGGAGCGGGTGAAGGCGGAGATCACAAAGGCGATCGCCAATTTTCTGATTTCCGAAAAGCACGCACCCGAGAGCATCACGATCGTCGTTACCTATCCCGAGAGCAGAGCAAAGCTTGATATCTCGACGGAAACGATCAAACGGGAATTTGCAAAAAAATAAGCGCTCGTGCTGGAACACGAACGCTCGGAGTGCACCGAAGTGCTGTAAAAGATGACATTTACAGTATATCACGATGCTCCCCAAATGTCAAGAATTTTTTAGAAAAAAGACAATTCGTCCACCGCCCTCGGGCGGTCCCTCTTCCTATCAAAGGGGAAGGATGAATGGATGTAAAAATGAACACGGTTTTGAGGGATACGTTACCCTTATTCGGACCTTGTATTCTATAGTATTTCAACAACCATCGAGACTCAAAAAAGATAGACAGGAGCGTGATTTTTATTATGACAAATCAGTATGTTTTTCAAGAGAGAGAAAGGCAGCAGCAGACGGTGCGCGTCGGGTCCTTTTCGGAAGCACTCCGAGGGGTAAAAGAACGTATGTATCTTGATGCGTTCCAAAGGGAGGACAGGCCGCAGGCTTTGGAGCTTTGCTTCATCATCGCCGAGGCGGAACGCCTACCCGATGGGACACCGATGCAGATCGGAGGAGACAAGCTCCCTTCTGAGCTTGTGCGAGAGGTCTACGGGCTCTTACAGCACGAGCACCTTGAAATGGTGATCGAGAATTTCAAAAAGGAGCAGAGAGAGCTTCGATACAAAAAGAGTTATCTTCGCACGGCGCTTTATAATGCCGTTTTTGAGCTCGAAAGCCATTATATCAATCAAGTGAACGCGGACGGCAGGTGAACGATGCTACAACGAGAACGAAAGATCAAATCGGGGAAACTCCTTGAAGTCGACTTCTATCCGGTCTTCGACGATGGGAGAAAAGTTCCAACGAGAGCGCCAAAAACCAAAAGAAGCACACCCGAGCAGGAGAAATACAACCAAAACCAAGCTATAAAAAAGTTTGTGCGTTTGGTGAACGCCAATTTCGACGGCGAAGACGTTTTTATGACCGTAACATATAATACGGGACAAGCCCCGCAGGACGAGGAAACCGCAAGACGGGATATCGTCAATTATCTTCGTAGACTGAAAAACAAGCGTGTTTCCGAGCTTCATCGGCTTGAAAAACGCCTTGCGGAGAATCCAGAAGATAAGGAGCTTGCCGAGCGAGTGCAAAAGCTACGCGAGCCGTTACGGTACATATACGTGATCGAAAAACAGGTCTATAAGACAGGCCCACGAAAAGGACAGATGAATTTCCATTTTCACCTTTTTGTGAACGGCGGAATTGACAGAGACACACTCGAGGGGATGTGGCACAAGGGCGTTCGCGTAGAAGCAAGACGTTTCATGCCGGAGCGTTACGGCCCCGAAGCAGCGGCGAAATACCTTTCAAAGGATCCGCAGGGCAGCAAACGCTTTTGTTACTCGCGGAACTTGAAGCAACCGCAGACGATGAAGCCGAAAGACGGAAGAATTTCCCCCAGAGGGGTGGAAAAGCTAGCCCGTGAGCGGGTGGATGACAAGAAATATTGGGAAAAACGGCATCCCGGCTATCAATTCATTCGGTGCTTTTCCCGATACAACGAATACAACGGGTACTGGTACGTATCGGTTGTGATGTATAAAACAGACGATGCCGCGGAGATCCCGCCTTGGAGTCTGAACGATTGGATGGATGAATGATGGACATATTTGTCGTAGAGCACATCTATTACAAAAAATCATTTCTCGTTTATGCGCTTAGCGATCTTGGCGCAAAGACGAGGGTTTCGGAATATCTGAAACAGAAAAATATTAACGTCAGAATCACGGAGCTGGAAGCCGTGAGGGTCAAGACCTTCATGAGCGGGCAGACCGTGAAAGAAATATAATAACAAAACGGAGGTACAAAAGATGACAAACGGAAACAAAATGCTCGGGTATATGGAAGCGACAATGCTTCTTTTGGACGTGAAAAAAGAGAGCAGTGCGCTCGGTGAAGAAGCTTGGCGCATTATGACAGACATTCATGAGACAGGTGCGTGGCGCTATTGGGACGATATGCTGATCATTTACGGAAAAGAACGTCCGTGGGCATTTTTCGAAAAGGAAGACAAGATTTCTGATGAGGACGCGATGAAGGCTGCTAAGGCACACATTGCAGAGCTGACAACAGAGGAGCTGATCGATTGGCAGGAAACATTCATGCATCTGATGGTGCGCTGTGTTGGTATCAAGACCATTTACGAAAGCATGAAAGGAGCGGGCAAATGAAAAAGCTCGGTAAGAAGATGTGGGACCTTTTGAGACTTTTGGCAGAGGCATTTCTTATGCCGTTTATCATGATGATGATTCTCATCGACGAGAGCCGACACATCGACGAGGACGGAACTTGGAGCGGGGAGAGGTGAGGAAAGGTGAAGCAGAGAGCAATCGAAAAATTAAACACGGAATTTAAGGCATTCAAGGGCGACAAATACACCGAGATCATGAAGGGTGCCGTCCTTGACGCGCTCATTGGCTTCTGTACGCAGAACGAGGAATTTGCCGATGCCGTTATGGTTGAGGAAAAAACCTTTAAGGGTGCGATGGAAGCCATCAGGAAAGCCGTCAAAGGACATGGTATCTCCGATATCGAAGCATACCGCGCGGCGGTCGGTTATTATTTCGCCGGTGCAGTCGTGGATTTCGTTATGAACATTAGAATGTCAGAATTTGAAGAGCCGAAGAATGAGCCAAAAATAGAATCTAAAAAAGAGGATAAAAAGGCAAAGATTCTTTCGCTTGACATTTCGGACTTCTTCTAAGGAGGCACGAAATGGAAAGATTTCACGAGCTGACGGAAGAAACGAAGGACTACATCGACAGGCGTTTTTCTGTCTATCTGTTTTACACAACGATGGAGGACGGCGACAGATACTATGAATGCTCCTCCTGCCGACAGAGCGGCGTGATATCACGATATCGAAAAATGGAGCGGGAGCAGGACTACATTTTGGATCATGCAAAGCACAATGATACCGTGCGATGTCCGTTTTGCGGACGGGTTTGCACGCTGAAAAACAATGGAAAAGCGAAGAAACGAAAGAATCTTTGGGAGGAAAGGCGCTACGTTCTCTGTGAGATCGGGGAGCATGGAGAGGTTTTACTTCGTGCGCTTGACACGTGGCGAGGATACGGAAATACGTTCGCCGTACCGACGATCGTGGAAAAGAGGCGCTATGTTTTGACACCGGGAAAGGTGCAGATTTGGGACAATAACTATTATTATGAAAAATGGACCGAAACCAAGCGCACACAGGCAGATGCATTCCAAAATAAGTGTGTGTGGTACTATACGAACATTGAGCCCGATACGAGCTATGAGTTTATCGACATCGAGAAGATCTACACGGTGGATTTTATGAAATACTGCTCGCTTGACCTTTATCTTGAAACGTTTAGCAGTCATGACTATGTGGGAACGGAGATCGGTGCGGTCAAATGGCTATGCGAATACGCGAAGAATCCAAGAATGGAAATGTTTTTGAAGTGTGGTATGAAACAGCTATTGAGAAGCAATATCATTTGGAATCGAAAACTGCGTGGACTTGTGAACTGGAAGGCGAAAAGTCCGTGGGATGCACTGAAGCTGACCAAAAATGAATACAAAATCTTCATGACGGCGGACAACTCCATGCATATCGAAATACTTGACATTTTGAAAGAAATCAGAGAAATCGAACCGAAGTTCAAGATTGAAAGTGCGATCGCGTTTGCAAAGAAACGCATTTGGTACGATAACAAGGAACAAATCAAAAAATACGTCATCGGAGCGGGATTTTCTATCGAAAGGATGACAAAGTACGTGGAAAAAGGTTTGTATTACGGACAATTCTATTGGCGAGATTACATAAAAGCCGCGGAAAAGCTGGGATATGACCTAAAAGACGAGGTTGTTCTATTTCCGAAGGATCTGAAAGATGCACATGACAAGGCAACGGCTGCTGTGAGATATCAAGCCAACCGTGAAATGGAAGAAGCTGCGAAAAAGTCTCTTGCAAAAAGACGAAAGAGGATGAACCTTGAGGGAGAAATCTATTTTATCCGAATAGCGGAGAACATGAGCGAGATTATCGAGGAAGGCAAAACGCTGAAGCATTGTGTCGGCGGTTATGCCGAACGGCATATGAAAGACCAAACGACGATTCTTTTCCTTCGCAAGCTCGATGCGCCGGATGAACCGCTTTACACCGTGGAATATCGAGATGATAGAGTGGTTCAGGCATACGGGTTCAAAAATGCGGATCTTCCCGAGGATGCCGAGGCGTTTCTTGACGATTGGGAAAAGAAGATCAAGACGAAACAGAAAAAGGAGGAAGCGGGTGCCAAGGTTACAGCGCCCGCGGCATAAACCATGGAAAACAATGAACTGATGATGAAATCCTACGCGATGCAGGTGCATGAATCGATCATGCAGAGCGGTACGGTAGCGGCGCAGGCGCTCATGCGTATGTGTCAAGGGCTTAAAAAGATGCGCGACGAGAAGCTTTTCCGTTCGCTCGGGTATGATGATTTCGACGTTTACTGCGAGGAAATGGCGCACATCCGCGCAAGACAGGCTTACAACTACATCGCTACATTTGAGCGGGTCGGCGAGGAGTTTTTGCAATCAAATGCAAGCCTTGGCATCACCAAGCTCGAACTCATTTCCCGTCTTCCGGGCGACGTTGCCGCTGAGATCACCGAGGACGGAACGGCTGAAAAGATGTCCGTGCGCGAGATCAAGGCGCTCGTCGAAGAAAACAAGCGCCTTTCGGGACAGGTTGCACTCTTCGAGGGCGAGCTTTCTAAGGTGCGCGAGGAAAACGATGCCAATGCAATGGCACTTGAAGAGGCAAAATGCGAACTCCGCGACCGCCCGATACAAGTCGTGGAAAAGAATCTTTCCGCTGAGCAGAGCGAGAAGCTCCGCGCCGAAACGAAAGCCACGGTAGAAGCGGAGATGAAAAAGCAGTTCGCCTCTGAGCTGAAAGAGAAAATCAAGAAGGCGGAGGAAAAGACCGAGAAGAAATTCGCCGACAAGATAAAGGATGCGGAAAACGCGACCGCCGAAAAGGAACGTTTGGAAAACATCATCAAGGAGCGGGATGCAGAAGCCGAAAAGCAGAGCGAGGAGGTTGAAAAACTGAAACGTGAGCTTTCGGTGGCATCGGGTGTCGGTGCGGAAATCAAGGTGTATTTTGATGCTATCAAAAACTATTTTTTCAAGGTGAATGAAAAGATCGAATCGCTTGACGAGGAGGAAAGGAATCGCTATAAGGCGGCGTTCAGAGGACTTCTTTCTGCGATGGGGGAAGTCGTCGGAGAAGACGAGCCTTGTGAGGAAGGGGGAGAAGATGATGACAGATAATGATATCATGAAGGCGTTGCGTTGTTGCGCTGATAGATATTGCAAAGGGTGTTCCGAACAAGGCAAAGCAAATTGTAGAGAAAGCATTGCCGCTCTTGCTTGGGATTTGATATGCCGCCAAAAGGCAGAAATAGCAGAGTATCAAAAGCACATTGATCAAGATATCATTTATCAAAAAGCGGTAGAGGTTGAAGCCATAAAAGGCTTTGCGGAGAAGTTGAAAGAAGCGCCTATCAAGATGGGTATTCCGCTTCTTGGGCTTCAGACAAAAAGCGAAATCGAGGAATATTTTAATGGTATTTTGCTACAATTTCGAGATGCAATCGATGACCTTGTAAAAGAAATGACAGGAGAAAAGACATGATAAAAAAGCAATACGAGGATATCTCCTATATGAGCGAGAACGGCATACGCCGTCCCGCCATCCAGCACGAGGCGATGGAGCAAGAGGCGCTTTT
>JBGVLA010000083.1:0-5683 GCA_045124015.1 Eubacteriales bacterium
ATATGAGCATCGCTTCCGTTTTGCACGCGAAAAAGGGCAAAAAACATATCTTCGATGAGGTGAATGAGGTCTGCGATACGCTGGAAATCACGGAATTTTGGTTCCGTCAGCCAACGGATGGGGAAGAACGCGTGGGCGGTGTTTCCTATACATATCAAGCAGGCGATATCGCGCTTTCTATCTTGATCGAAGGCGCGGAGGTGCGTTATGTGCCAAAATTTTGGACAAAGACCTCTTATCGTAAATATCCCTTTGTGATCTATCAGAAGATTCCGACGGAAGGCTCGATCTGGGGCAAAAGTGAGCTGGAGCCGATCATTCCTTTGATCGATGCGGCGGACAGACAGCTTGCTTTTGCTCAACTTAACACCGCGTTTTTTGCAAACGATATTCTCCTTTATGAGGAAAATGCGTTTGCCTCTGACAGTTATCCCGAAAACCGTCCCGGTGCGATCTGGAAGCTTCGTCCCGGTATGGCAGATAAGGTCAAGCGACTTGGCGGTTTATCTGCGGAAGGGGCGGTGCATTATGAAATTGCCGATAAATATCGCGCGATGATGAAGGAAACGCTCGGTAATTTTGACTTTTTGCAGGGAGACAGTGCGACACAGGTCAGCACTGCGACGGGGCTTGCTTTGCTTGGCGATTATGCAGGTAAGCGTACAGCGGCGAAAAATATTTGCAAAAAAGCAGGATTTGAACGCCTCTACCGTCTTATCGATGCGATGGCGATGGAGGTGTATTCCGAAGAACGGCTGAAGGCGATTACCGACATCGATATGCTTCCCGATATGATGGATTATGTGCCGACACTGGACGTTTCTATCCATATCGGCGATGGAATCAGCAATTCCCGTTCGTTTACGCTGAAAGCACTTGAGGCACTTTGCTCGATGGATTTGAATGCGGAGCATTATCCGATGGTGAGGGCATATATCGGTGCGCTGGGAATTCCCGAAAGGGCGGAGCTTATTGCTCGGCTTGACGAGAGGTTTTCAGAGAAAGGGAAGAGAGAAGCGTGAAAAGGTGTCCGCGAGGCGGACAAATAATAAAAAGGAGGAAAAACGATGAACGAACAGGAAAACAAAAAGGAAGCGTTGACGGAGATCTCCGAGGAGCAGACCGAGGAGGCGGAGCTTATGCCGCAGATCCCTGAGGAAGCGGTAGTTTCCGAAGAATCCAAAGAAGCGGAAGCATCTCAAGAGGGTGAAACCGCAGAGATGAGCGATGACGAAACGGAAACGCTTGCTTCACATCCGATGTTTCCGCGCTTTGCGCGTGGAAGGAAAGGGTCCTTTCATGAGATCCTTGTGGCTTTTCGTGAGATGCTTCAGGTCTCTTCTCGAATGGATCCTTCAGAAACACTCACAGCAAAAATGACCCCTGCTGCCACACAAGCGGTTTCTGATGTGGCACTTACCGAGCGTCAGCGCGCGATCGCGCGTGCCGCAGGTATGAGTTACCGCGAATATTACCATATTTTGAACGGCTGATTGCCGAAAACTATATTTTTTAATTACGGAGGAAAATGAATATGACAAATGAAATCTATACTTGGGCAAATGATATGTATCCCCTTGTGAAAAAACGCTTCGATGACAGATATGCTTCTCGCATGAATCTGATTGCCAATGTGGCAGGTATCGTGAAGCAGGACGAGCTTACCTATGAGCTTACGGGTCTTGGCGGTTACGGTGAGCTTCCCGTTTATGACGGTAAGAATCTCACCGCCGCAGACGGCGCAAAGGCATTTATCACCACGGTTACCCCTGTGGAACGTGCGCTTTCTCTTCCTGTTTCCTATAAGAGAGCGAAAATCGATATCGTCGGCGAAGCAGAAAAGACCGGCACACGTCTTGCGGATTCCGCATATATGACAGTGCTTTCCGAATTTTACCGCGTGTTTGGCAATGCGTTTACGACCGTTGGTGCAGACGGCGTGGCTTGGGCTTCTGCGGCGCATCCCATCAACACCGACAAGAGCGCAACCTTTTCCAATCTGATGAACGATGAGCTTTCTGTGGCTGCGATTACCGCGGCACAGGCGCAGGCAGCAAACTTTGTAACCGCTGACGGTCTTCCTTTTGTTTCGAATTTTGATTTGCTTCTCGTTTCTCCCGAGCTTGAAGCCGAGGCGAGAACCATTTGCGGTGAGGATGCACTTCTTACACCTGCTGATGGTATCGGCGGTCATGGTCAGATGAAATACATGGTTTGCGGCGGCGGTTCTCTCGGTCTTTCCGGTAAACAGTGGGCGCTTGCAGACAGCATGCTTCTTCCCGAGGTGCTCAAGCTTGTTTACATCACCGAGCCGAACGTGGTCGTTTCTCCCAGAGATAATCCTCTCGTTACCGACTATATTGCTTACGTGGACTTTGCATTTGGCTTTGGCGATGCGAGACCGATCATTTTCTCGAATCCTGCTTGATGATCTTTTACGGAGGAGCTTTGCTCCTCCGATTTTCCCAAAAAGAAAGGAGTTATGATGACATACGGTATTTTGAAACAAAAAATTTTTGCGCTTCTCGATATCGATGGAAACGATATCATGACGGAGGGGTCTGCGATCGCAAGGATCGCTTCTGCTTTGCCGTATACAGTGGATGCGGTTTCCCGTAAGGTTGCCTTGCATTTGAAAAACATCCTTTGCTGTGCAACGCTTCGCTTTGAAAAAGGCAGTGTCGGCGTGCAAGCGACTTTGCCTGAGTCGGCATTCGGCGTTCAAAAGATCGTGAAAAACGGACGCTCTTATGGCGCAGAGAGTTTTACGCTGATTGGAAAAAACATCATCTTTTTTGAACGCGGAGAGGGTGATTTCACGGTCTTTTATTATGCATATTCCGATGTCTATACCGATGAGACGGGCGATGAGACGGAAATTCCTTTTGATGATCTTGTCGCGGATATTGTGGCGTATGGCGCGGCGGGTGAGCTTTCTCATACGATTTATCCCTCGGATATGGTGCGATATATGCGTCTTATGACGGAATATGATGAAAGAATTGCAGCCTATTTGCCCCGCACGGGAGAAGCTACCGTTCGAAATTCGTTGTTTTCGAAGCGGAAAGGGGTGAGTGAATGACTTTGAAAAGAGGAAATCACGGAACTTCATCCGCATATGAGCGCTTTTATGCCTATGATGAAAAGCCGAAGACTTTCGTTTTGCGTGATTTTTCAGGAGGTGTTTCCACGAAGCAAGCAAGCTCACATAGCATTTGCGCGATGAGAAATATGCTATCGGACGGAGGTGCACTTTTTACGGCAGATATGCCGAGGGAAGAGTATATGGAGGGGGGATTTTCCGAAGGCGAGGTGCGCGATCATCGATATGCGGACGGTATGTGGCTTTTTCGTAAAGGCAGGACGCTTTACGCGAGAAAGCAAGAAACGATCACACTTGTGGGGCATGCAAATATGCTTTCGGAGGAATATGGCGCAATTTACGACCTTGGCGGTTGCTTTTTCGTGATCGATGGGGAGCGCGTTTGGCGCGTTGGACGCGATCTTTCGGTTTCTTCCGTTGATCAACGGATTCCCATATGCTTTACCGACGTTTCCAGAGACGGGCTTTTGCGCACGAAGAACGAGAGTCCCAACCTCTTTACGCCCTATATGGACATCGTCATTTCGCAGGAGACCTCTCCCTATCAGACTTTGCCGCAGGATATTGCATACGATCCAAACGACGTAACGATCTTTTATCCAAATTCGGAGGAGACGCTCATGGCGGGTAAGTATACCTTTGATGGGACGGAGATCTATTTTTTGGGGGTCAATCCGATGGGATGCCGTATTCGATTGAAGTTGCTTCCTTCAGATGATGCAACCAAGCTTTCGTTTTCATCTACATCCTATTTGAGAGCGTTTTTGTCGTCTCCCAATCCGTTTCTGACATACCGTGATGTGCAGGGTGAGCCGTATTTTTTGACGTTTTCGGAAGATTCGATTTTGCTGATCGCGCGCACGGAGGATATGTTCTCTTGTTTTTCGGAGGATCGGATCACAAGGATCCCGACGGAGGAAACGATCACGGCTCTCGTTGCGTATTCGGACGGATATCTGCTTTTTACGGAAAATACGGTGAAAAAGCTTTCGTTTGTCAAAAATGAGCTTTTGGAGACGGTTGCGGTAACCGAGACCTTCAAGTATGATTTCGGCTCGGATATGCCGGGAAGCATTTGCAGCTTTGACGATAAGATCCTTTTTGCAAATTCCAAGGGCGGTATTTTTTGTATCAATAAATTCGGTATTACGGAAAGGGATGCGAGCCGAAAGATTTCAGAAAATATTGAAGATGGCGAGGATGGCTTTTTTTCACATACGGAGGAGGAATATCATCAGGCAAGAGGTATTTGTGCTTTCGGCAGATATTATCTGACGGTGGGGGCTATCACATATATTTGGGATTACGCCGCGAAACTTCCCGCGGGAACACAAAGTCTGGCAGACGAGGAATCGATGGTCTGGACCCTTTCGGATCGATTTTCGAATATGGATTTTTTATATGTTTTGACGGGTCGTCTTTACGTATGGGATCGGGAAAAAAAGACGCTTTGCTATCTTTTGGGCGGTCATGCTTTGGAGAGGGAGGCACCGTGTTCCTTTACGATTGCGTCGTCGGACCTTGGAACGATAGAGAGAAAGATCCCGGTGAGAGTGGGTCTTCGCTATCGATCGGCAGATTCCTTGCGGGTAAAGCTTGTTCTGGATGGCGTTGCCACTGCGGCAGAATATCATTTGCCGAGACATGAGCAATTTTCTACAGCTTGGATCAGACCTTATTCCAAAAGCTTTGAAAAAGTGGGTGTTTCGGTCTTTTCGAAGGGCGCTGTCGCCGCGGAGACGGTTATTTTTGAATATATATAATAAATTATGAAGAAACGGCTGAAAATCTTTTGATTTTCAGTTGTTTTTTTGTGTGGAAATGTGATATACTATTCTTAATGGTGCCTTAAAAAAAGATTTTTTGAAAAAACAAAAAATTTTCAAAAATAAATGTGACCTTTTGCCGATCTTATTCGTTTTACATACAGGAGGGACAAAACGTGATCTTATCCCGAGACAACAAGGCGAATCTTGCTTGCGTGTACGACAAGTACGCGGATATGCTGTATCGTCTGGCACTTTCACACACACAGAACCGTGAGGATGCCGAGGATGCGGTTCAAGATGTTTTTACAAAGTATATCGCCACATCCCCGCGGTTTAGCGACGAAGAACATGAGCGCGCGTGGCTCGTTCGCGTAACCGTCAATCGATGTCATGATCTTGTGAGACGCGGAAAAATCCGCACACATGATTCCTTGGACGATATAACCGATCTCCCGTCGGAGGAGTCTCCCGCAAGCGGTGTTCTCAAAACCCTTTCGGAGCTCCCTGAAAAATACAGAACTGCGATCGCTTTGCATTATCTTGAAGGATTTTCGGTCGAGGAGGTATCCAGAATGCTCGGTATTTCGCTTTCGGCCGCAAAGATGCGTCTTTCCCGAGGCAGGGAACTGCTGAAAAATTTACTGACTGACGAGGAAAAAAACAATGTTTAACCAAAAAGAGATCGAAGCTTATCGAAGCGTTTCGGCGCCCGTCGATCTCCGAGACAAGATTTTGTCCTCAGGCGCAGACATGGCACCCAAAAAAAGAACGCCCCGTGAATATATGAGATGGGCTTCTTCCATTGCGGCTT
>JBGVLA010000084.1:0-2342 GCA_045124015.1 Eubacteriales bacterium
ACACAGCGGTCGGATTTTGTCAATAGTTTTTTTCAAAAAAATTACGAGGTGGCATTTTTGAGTGCCACCTCGTCGCAACCTGCGATAAAGTTTATTGCCTCGTGCCATCTTAGCGCGAAGTGGTGTGGTTGGTTTTCAACCAGACCGGATTTCGATCACTTGTCCATTTTAGCCAACTGATTTCATCGGGTCATTTTGACCCTTTGCTTTTCAGTGGTCCAATTTAGACCACTGATTTTACAAGCTTTTCAAATACTCCTCAACATTGACGTAGTGAATATCACCCACATCTTGAGTCGCACCGCGATAAATCACGTACTTACCGATAATGTTACCGAACCTGTGTGCAACAAGTGCAATTTTGCTTTCATCGCGCAAATATCTCGTCTGTTGCTCTACGATCTTATCGCTGTGCTTGATCTCATAAACACAGCAATCGCCGCCGTTCTCATTGCAAACGACCATATCATATTCGCCGCCTTCTTCGAACTTGAATCTAAATGCCTCTCTGCCGCGGGGACAAGCCTTGCTCGTTTCAAGGAGGACAATATCTTCAAGCATTCTGCCTTTTACATCATAGAGAATTTTATCTATGATGTATGCCTTTTCACTCTCGGGGCGCGTTGCAAAGTACTCATCCTGTGCGAGAGCATAAACGAGCGCCTTGGCAATTGCATAGCGCATGCCGGGTTGTGCAAACAACGTGTAATTGGATTGACCGCGATGCTCGTAACGCTCGGTGCAATCTACGAGAAGGTCGAGCATGAACAAATACTTTTTGATCTTTTCAATATGATCTTCCGTAACCTCAATTGCGGTTTCATTTCTTTCCTTGACCTCAATAATCGTCTTTAATCGGTCAAGGATTTCTTGTTCATTTACATCGTAGAGAACGTGCGCTCTTTCGTGGGGGAGGTCGTGCAGAAGCAGGTTTCTCGCAGAGCCAAAGTCGGAGGACTTAAATTTCTCTCGAATAACGCTGAGAAGAAAACGATGGTTCATATTCTGCACGATTCGGTTGATTACGTTGGTCAACTCGCCTTTTTCGTAAAGCTCGCGCAATTGGTTAAAATATTCTCCGAAGCTGTCATTTTTCAGAGAGTGCTGAATGTTACGGCTGATAGCGGTATCAATGTATTTTCTCGTACTTTCGTCATCACGGAAGGATACGTCATCAAAGGTGGAATCGGGATCATCGAAGCCCATATTTTCCATCTTCAAGGTACCGCCGTACTCAATATATTTGTCAACAGAGTCGATGCCGAGCAATCTCGCATATTCTCTGAAGGAAATGAAGGATGTGTGGATCATGATGTTTCTGTCGTACAGCTCGTCTCGGTTCGCCATGGCAAAGCCAAGAGAGTCTGTTCCGGATACCACGATTTTCATCCCCATCGTCGCAAACAGATCCGAGAGCAGAGCGGATGTTCCTATGAAGTCATCCATCAGTGTTACTTCATCGATGAATACGTATTTGCAACCGTTATTATGCAATACACGCAGATCTTTGGTCAGCATAGACATATTATCGGAAGTCTTGATTTTGATATATGCAGTCTTTTCTACCGGAAGCTCGCTGATCATTTGGAACAAAAGCGTCGTTTTTCCCGTTCGACGCAGACCGTAAAGTGTACCGATCTTCCCGTCAATCGGAGTCGTAACAAATCTCTGTAACAAAGCAAAGCAATCGCGCTTTTGATATTTCGCTACTCCACGCACAAGATCCTGAAGCCCTGCACCTGTAACAACGTTAGTATGAAAATCGTCGGATATAGAAGCAACAGTAGGCTTAACCACATCCGTACCATAAGCTTCAAGCTTTTGATATATGGCATTGTATTTGGCGGAGGTTGCTTTAATCTTTCCGCTTTCATAATTCTGATAATTTCTTACGGACATGCCAAGGTATTCAGCACATTCTACTTGGCTTAACCCTTTGGCTATTCTTAAATCTTTCAAAGTCATTATCATCACCTCGATGTTATTATACCACAATTATACCCAAAAATCAATAGATGTGCGTAAATGTTTCGCGTTTCTTTCGTGTTTTCTTCGTGTTTATTGCGTATATTTCGACTTGAAAGACGAAAAATGGTACTATTGCTTTTGTAAAGCAGACTCCTTGCTCTCCCGAAAGTGATACAAGTTCGTCCATAAAAGTGGCATCAAACGCAAAAAGTTCGTCCATAAAAGTGTAGGCAAATGCAAAAAGATCGTCCATAAAAATGTAATTGAGTGTCAATAAAATAATCAGTTTTTCTTGGATTTTCTTCCGCGCTTATGATAGTCAGCGTTGATATCCTCGCTCCAATCCGCGCCGAGAGGTGCGCTTGCTCTGACGT
>JBGVLA010000085.1:0-5652 GCA_045124015.1 Eubacteriales bacterium
AGTTTCCGTAAACAACCAATTGGCTGTGATCGATTATGAGCGCTGTGTCGGTTGTGGTGCTTGTGCCAAGGAATGTCCGACCGGCGCTTTGAAAAAAGTCTTTTTCCCCGATCTACCCGATGATGCGGAGCTTTCTTATGATTAAGGATAAACGTCGATTGCTTCGGCGGGATTTATACTTGATATGTATTCTTTTGGCAATTGCGATCGTCGGTATTTTTGTTTTGTCTCTTCAAACAGACGGAGATTATGTTTCGGTAAGCATCGCGGGAGAGCACTACGGTGATTTCCCGCTTAATAAAAACGGTGAATGGATACTGAAAACTGGAAAAAACAACGAAAATCTAAACATTCTTGTGATACATGAAGGAAAGGCTTTCGTTGCAAAGGCAAATTGCCCGGATGGTATCTGCGTAAACCATCGAGCCATTTCCAAAAACGGTGAAAGTATCATCTGTCTGCCGCATCAAATTGTGATCACAGTTTGCCGAAAAAGTCAAACGAATATAGATATCGTAGTGTAATGGGAGGAATTTGCAGATGAGACAACATCGAATTTCGATACGAAGACTCGCTGTATTGGGGCTTTTTACGACACTTGCTTTGATCCTTTCCTATGTAGAGGCGGTGATTCCGCCTCTTTTTCCCATCGTTCCGGGTATTAAGATGGGACTTGCCAATATCGTTACCATTTTTTTGATGTATCGGTTTCAACTAAGACATGCTATCGGGGTCTCCTTGACTCGTATTTTTTTATCCACCTTGCTTTTTGGAAGCGCTTTGAGCTTCGCTTACAGCCTCGCAGGAGGAATATGCAGTATTCTCGTGATGAGTGTCCTGAAAAAAGTACGTTTCTTTTCTTCCGTCGGTATCAGCGTTTCGGGAGCTGTCGCGCATAATCTGGGGCAGATTTTGATGGCAATGCTTCTACTCGCAACGCCTCATATTGGATATTATTTTGTAATTTTGATCTTCACAGGAACGATTTCGGGTGTTTTCGTCGGTCTTTGTGCGACCTTTTTGATCACCCGCATTCCTCGTATCGGAGGTGAACAGATATGAAGCGCTTATCTTTGTTTCTTCTTTCTCTCTGTCTCTTTTTCTCCCCGCTCTTTCATTCATGCTCAAGTGGCATGAAAAAATATACGGCATATTCTTTTGACGTATTTGATACCGTAACCACCGTGATCGGTTACGCAAACAGCAAGACGGAGTTTGATCGGATCAGCGAAACGATATTTCGCGAGCTTGAAGAATACCATCGCCTTTTTACCATTTACGAAAAAGACGATGTATTTTCCAATCTTCATACGATCAATAGTCTGATAGATGGAGAGCATCCCGCCGTTTCGGTTGATGCGCGTATTATCGATATGCTTCTGTATGCCAAGGAAATGTATGATTTGACCGAGGGAAAAGTCAATATCGCCATGGGAAGCGTTCTTTCAATCTGGCATACATACCGTGAGGAAGGATTGCAATCACCGGAACACGCAAAATTACCATCACCTCAGGATCTCAAGGATGCCGCGGAGCATTGCAGGATAGAGGATGTCATGATCGACGAAAAAAACGGCATCGTGCAGCTTGCCGATCCCTGCATGACACTTGATGTCGGCGCTATAGCCAAGGGATATGCGGTCGAGATGATCGCAGGTGAACTTGAAAAAAACGGCGTTTCCGGATATATTATCAATGTCGGCGGGAATGTTCGTACCATCGGGTCAAAGCCGGATGGTCAAGCTTGGATGGTCGGGATCGAAAATCCGCAAAACACAGAGAAAGATTACATCGCACATTGCAAGCTTGCCGGGAATTCACTTGTTACAAGCGGTTCTTACCAACGATATTATACTGTGGACGGTCGTCAGTATCACCATATCATTGACCCAGACACGCAAATGCCCAGTGATGCTTTTATCTCTGTCTCGGTTCTTTCGAAAAGCGCAAGCGATGGCGATGCGCTTTCGACTGCACTTTTCTGCATGACGATAGAGAAAGGTCTTGAATTGGTCGAATCTCTCGAGGGAATCGAAGCGCTGTGGATTCTCGCTGACGGTACACAGAAGATGTCAAGTGGTTTTCTATATGATTGATCTTCCAATTTTCAAAAAATGCTTGACGGATTTGGACAAAATATGATATTCTGTATTTGAAAATATTTATATAAAGGTGGGGCTTATGTCTATTTGCATTAAATTGTTATCCTCTCTTGAAAAATGCTTTACAGATGAATCGCTTTATACCAAAACGGAGATCACATCTGCCAGCTGCTTGCGCGGTGAAGATTTTCACTTTACGTTGGCATATACAGCTGATAATGTTTCCGGTTGGCTTCTTGCTGATTCGGCAGAGCTTGTGTGCAATTCCAAGCTTGACGTTTCGTTTGAGCGCATTGAGCATCTCCCCGTTCGTTTTCCTTGTCATCCGACACGCTTTGATGACAACTATCTGCGCAGAACACCGGGACTTTATCCCGATCTTTTGATTCCTATGGCAATCGGAGAAACGGTTTTGGTTCCTCGAGGTGCCGTTTTTTCTATTTTCGGAACCATTCATATTCCCGAAGAGACTGCTGCCGGTGATTATGTCATTTCTGTCGGTTTTCATTCGGAATCCGGCGAAGACATCCTTTCTGAATTCACACTCCATGTTGTGGACGCAGTTTTGCCTAAGCAAGATATCCTCGTTACACAGTGGGTGCATTACGATTGCATAGCGGATGCACATGAGCTTTCTATTTTTTCCGAAGAGCATTGGGCGGCAATTGAGAATTATCTTAAGGTCGCCGTGGACCACGGTATCAATACGATCTTGACTCCTGTTTTTACACCGCCTCTTGATACTGCTGTCGGCGGAGAACGCCCGACGGTCCAGCTTGTTGATGTTGAGAAGACCGAAACCGGTTACGTTTTCGGATTTGAAAAGCTTCGCCGTTTTGTTAAACTTTGCGAAAAATTAGGTGTCCAGAGATATGAAATCTCTCACCTCTTTACACAATGGGGGGCATACCACGCACCCAAGATCATGGCAACGGAAAACGGCGAATTTCATCGTATTTTTGGTTGGGAGACTGATGCGGCATCCGATGAATACATTGCATTTCTTCGTGCATTTTTGAAGGAACTGATTACAGAAATGAAAGCGCTCGGTGTAGCAGAGCGTATGATCTTCCATATTTCCGATGAACCCAAGCTTGAACATTTGGAGCAATATAAGACCGTAAAAAGCAAAATCGCAGATCTTTTGGCAGACTACCCGATTTATGATGCGCTTTTCGATTTTGATTTTTATGAGACGGGCGCATTGGATCATCCGATTCCTGCAACCAATGAGATCGAACCGTTTTTAGCTGCCGAGATCCAAGACCTTTGGACTTATTACTGCTGCGGTCAGTGGAAAGATGTCTCGAATCGTTATCTCGCGATGTCTCTCGCTCGCACAAGAATCATTGGCACACAGTTTTGGAAATATCACATTGCAGGCTTTTTGCATTGGGGCTTCAACTTCTACTATACCCGTTTTTCCAAACGACACATCGACCCTTACGTCATCACAGACGGTGATGCGTTTGCGCCTGCCGGAGACGCATATTCTGTATATCCTGCACCCGGTGGTAAGCCGTATCGCAGTCTTCGTTTGGTTGCGTTCCAGGAAGCCCTTTATGACCTTGCGGCGCTAAAGCTTGCTGAAGAACGCTTGGGCAGGGAAGCTGTTCTTGCGGTCGTGGATGCAAAGAAAGAGATCACTTTCGCCTCGTATCCCAAAGAAGCACAGTATATCTTGGATTTGCGCGAAACCATTCATCGCATGATCGAAAAAAATGAAATGAATCTCACTTGATATAAAAAATTCCCGATGGATTTCTATGAATCCATCGGGAATTTTGTGAATGCTCGAAATTTGATTTTCTCTTGTCTTATTTTACGTATTTTTTGACGATTTCTGCCATTTCGGGAAGCTTTTTCTCAATATCAAGAGCGAGTGTAAGCTGAGTGCGCGCGCGTTCAAGATTATGCTTGTCGCGGTGAACCTGGAAATAGGTATCGCCATTGAGATAGTCGCCAAGGAAACGAAGAACCACTTCATAAGTCAAAATGAAAGCGGAAACGGGAAGAAGCTCGATTTCCTTTGCTGTGATATTCTTGCCAACACCCTTGAGGAAGCCTTCTGTGTATTCTTCAAAGAGATCGAGACGGAGGAATACCTTGGAAAGGTCAGTTTCATCTTCTGCGGAGTTGCAAGCCGCGAAACGAATGCTATCGCCGTAGTCATAGAGCAGGGAACCCGGCATAACCGTATCAAGGTCAATTACGCAGATGCCCTCACCTGTTTTGTCGTCGATCATGATATTGTTGAGCTTGGTATCATTGTGGGTTACGCGAAGCGGGATTTCGCCGGAAGCAAGCGCATCCACGATGATATGGGCATAGTTTTCATGTGCTTTGATGATCTCGATTTCTTCTGTGCATTCGCCGAGACGGCCTGCTTTGTTGTCTTCGATCGCCTGAAGGAAATCTGCATAACGAGAAACGGTGTTATGGAAGTTGGGGATAGTCTCAGAAAGTGTTTCTGCGGGATAGTCAGAAAGAAGATTCTGATATGTACCGAATGCTTCTGCTGCATGATACAAAATTCTTGGCTGATCAGCAGACTGATGCGCTGTTGCATCGGTGATGAAATAATAAAGACGGAACGCACCGTATTCTTCGCTAAGGAAGAAATCTTCGCCTTCAACAGTCGGGATAAGGGTGAGCGTTTCGCGCATAACATCGCCGCCGCGTTCCTGTACCTTTTTGCCAACGTGTGCACAAACGCCTTTGATGTTAGCGATAAGACCTACGGGATCCTTGAAAATATTCGTATTGATCTTCTGCAAAACATATTTCGGCTTTTCTGCGCCTTTTACAAATACCGCGTAGGTACGATTGATATGACCTGCGGTAATGGGTTCAAATTTGTCAAGCTCATCCCCTGTTGCAAATTTAGAAAAAACAAGAGAAAGAATCTGATCTGTCATATTGAATATCCTCCAAAAATAGATATTAAAAATTAAACGTTAAAACGAATGACAACGATATCGCCGTCTTTGAATACATAATCTTTGCCTTCACTGCGGATAAGTCCTTTTTCCTTGGCAACGACCATAGAACCGCACGCCATCAAATCATCAAAGTGAATGACTTCTGCGCGAATAAAGCCGCGTTCCATATCAGAATGGATCTTACCTGCTGCCTGAGGTGCTTTGGTACCGTCAACGATCGTCCAAGCGCGAACTTCTTTAGGTCCTGCAGTAAGGAAGCTGATATAACCGAGAAGGTGATAGCTTGCCTTGATAAGCTGGTCAAGGCCACTTTCTGCAATTCCAAGATCATCGAGAAATGCCTGCTTATCTTCGCCTTCCAATTCGGCAAGTTCGCTTTCAATGCCTGCGCAAATAGTGAGAAGCTCTGCATTTTCGCTTGCAGCAAGCTTTTCAAGAGACTTATATGTTTCGGTTTCCTTGAAATCATCGCCAATCTGATCTTCACTGATATTGGCAACGTAAATGATCGGCTTCATGGAAAGAAGTTCAACAGGACCGAGAAGCTCTTTTTCTGCGTCAGTCAGTTCAACAGCACGTGCACTGATACCTTCTTCAAGAGCTGCTTT
>JBGVLA010000086.1:0-11910 GCA_045124015.1 Eubacteriales bacterium
TAGGGAACGTCCTCCACACCCATGACGAGCTTGGAATTGCCCCAATAGACAAGGTCGGGAGATTCAGAGATCCAAATGTCAAAAACGTCGCCGCCGCGGGAATATACGGGCATCGGACGTTCCAAACGGACGTATTTGCCGTTGATTTTTTCGGGGAAAAGCACCATGTTTCGGTTTTCGGGAACGGAAATGGATTTCACCTCAAAGTTTTTGAGGTCCTTTGTCGTTGCCATGCCACCGCAAACGCCATGCTTGGTGTCAACGGCAAAGCACATACAGTATTCGCCGTCGATCTCGGTGATACGGGGATCGTATACGCGCATGATCTCATCGTCTTGCATCGCAAAGCAAGGTTCGGAATCCACCTTCCAATGGATACCATCATCGGAAAAAGCAAGACCGAGATTCGTTCCCTCTAAGATCTTCTTGTCATAATCTCCGATATCGTTGCGGAAGATCATGACGTATTCGCCGTTTTCACGCTTCAAAACACCGGCGTTGAAGGTGAGCGCAGAGCGGTAAGGAACGTCCTTTCGGGAAAGAATGGTTTCGGGATAACGAGTAATGCAGGGTTCTGTCTTGAAAAGGGATTCGTCGACGGGGCGGAATTTTCTTGGCATTTGTTGTATCCTCCATAACAAATATTGTTGCTCTCATTTTACCATGTGCAGTATATAAAGTCAATGATAAGATATATGAAAAATACCAAAAAGGCAATTGTTTTTATGAATGTTTTCAAAAAAATATTGTCGAATATAATTGACAAATTAAACCGTTTATGCTATGATATAGGTGTCAAATATAAATGACAGAGGTGGATCATGCTAAACGAAAGAATGAGAGAAGCGCGACAGCAAAAGGGAATCTCGCAAACGGAGCTGGCAAAGCTCATCGGCGTTTCCAGACAGACCATCAATATGATCGAAAACGGTGATTATAATCCCACGATCGCCTTGTGTCTCAAAATTTGCAAAGCGCTTGACAAGACCTTAAACGATTTATTTTGGGAGGACTGATTATGTTTTATGATGAAAGAATCAATGCGGAATGTGGCAAGATTTATAGGCGCGGTATCATCTGCGCGGTGTTGTTTTCCGTTTTCTATGCACTCGTCCGTATGCTTGCAACGGAATTTTCCGCGAAAAATTATATGGCAGAGCTTTTTGTTTCGGTCTGCGGCATCGTGATTTTACTGATTGGACTTGTACGGTTTTACGGCGGCGCGGATGAACGGCAGGAGAGCGAAAAGCACGCTTTTTATCTGAACGCAGGAAAATTTATGATCATCGCGGCGATCTCGGGCTATGCGCTGACGCTTCCGTTTGTGCGCGGCAGAAAAGATTTTCCCGTCAATCATTTTATTCTTGTTTTGGAAATGCTGGGGTATATGTATTTCTTTTATTCCTTTAAGAGCCGTGAGATCAACTTCAATTATACCTTTATCGCAGAGGATAAGAAAACCTATTATACCAATGTTTGCAAAAATATCGGCAAGCTGGCGGCGGTGCTTCTTTTGCCGTTTATGATCGCCGCATTTTTGGATTATTCCGTGAACGGTTCGTTTTTGCGCTTTTGGAGCGTTTTGAACGGTTATCTTTTCTCCGTTTTGGGGCTTGGGCTGGAGTATTTGTTCATCTCGTGGGTCGAAAAGCTTTCCTATGAGGATGAATCCGAACGCCTTATCAAAAAAGGCACGCTTGTGGCGTTTCTCTTTTGGTTTGCTTTGATCTTGATGTCCGAGGCGCTCAGCCTGTATCAAGTGTACGTTTCGGAGCATATTCATGAGCTGAGAGATACGATCGAAAATGTTGGAGAATATATAAGCGCGCTTTCATATCGTCAAATGTATTTTTCCTTTGCGATCACGGCATTTTCCGCCGTTGTGCTTTGTCATGTGATGGCGGCGGTGTCGGATATGCCCAAAGTGAAAAAAAGTGTGTGTGCGTATTTGATTCTAAAGGTCATCGCGTTTTTGTATAGCCTTTTTGTCAATGTTTCGTTTCGATACATTGATGCCTTGGAAATTCAAACGCGCAATCTCGTGATGGATATTCATTCGACCATCAATTTTATCCTCTTTTTGCTGACGGCGCTTGCGCTTTCCATGGGTGCTCATGCGCTTTGGAAAGAAAAGAAGATGCCGCGTGTGTTGATGCTTTTGCCTCTTTTCCCGCTCATTGGCGATCTGATTATCAATATCGCTTCTACCTATCAGCATACATGGGTCATGGCGTGTGCGGTGATCGCTTGCGTTTTGAGCGTCGGCGGCGGTGCTTTGGCGCTTGTTTTGTTCAAAAAAAGAGACGCAAAGTACTTAGGTGATTGAATTGTTCATATTTTTGTGATATACTCATATTGTATAGAAGAATTTACTTTTTAGGAGGAAAATGACATGATCGATTTTCAGAACGGTTCTTATGTAAAACTCAGAAAGGTCGGAAACGGCGAGATCGGCAAAAATTTAGAAGCCCTCTTGCTCGCAGACGAGAGCATCATCGGCGTGTATAAGGGCATTCGAGATTACGTCGTATTCACGGATAAGCGTGTGATCGCGGCAAACGTGCAGGGACTTACGGGCAAAAAACAGGACTTTACCTCTCTCCCGTATAAAAAAATCAGCGTTTTTTCCATCGAAACCTCGGGTGTGTTCGACCTTGACAGCGAGCTTGAGCTTTATTTCAGCGGTGTCGGCAAGGTAAGCTTTGAATTTACGGGCGCTTCCGATATCGTGCAGATCGGTAAGATCATTTCGCAGTATGCACTTTGATACAAAAAATCTCCCTTTGCGGCACCTGCGATAGAGCAGGTGCCGCAGTTATATTCGCCGATGGCGAGTGATATTGCCTTGCAGTGATATTGACTTCGTCAGTGATATGCGCTTCGCGCGTTTGAAGTTAGAAGGGCGAATATAATATCACTGCACCGATGGGTGCAATACCACTGTCGCGGAAGCGACAATATCACGCCGAGCGAATGCAAGGCATATCACTTTTAGCGTTTGTTCCTACAAATGCCATGCTTGCTAAAAAGAGGACAGAGAAACGTAAAAATTTCTCTGTCCTTTTCTGTTTGTATTCGTTTTTTCGTTTTGCTTTATCACAGATACCCGATGCAAGGGAGATTTTTGTTACTCAAATATTCTTGATCACATTCAAGGCATTTTCATAGACGTTCGGTGCGGCTGCCAAAACGGAGCTGGGCGCGGCAAATGAAATTTCTTTTCCGTCCATGGTCGTCATGATACCGCCCGCTTCCTTGATGAGCAAGTAGCCTGCGGCGATATCCCACGGATGAAGCACCATTTCAAAGAAGATATCGTTTCTGCCTGCCGCAAGATAAGCAAGGTCGAGCGCCGCCGAGCCACTGCGACGAACGTCGCTGCAAGTGCGATAAAGCGCGTGAACGAGCTTGAAGGTCTTTTCACCGAGCGTGTCCTTATAATAAGGAGAAGAGCCGAACGCTACGATGGAATGTGCGAAATCGCGTTCCACGACCTGCATTTTTCTGCCGTTTACAAACGCACCGCCGCCCTTGGTTGCGGAGAAAAGCTCGTCCTGATAGGGATCGTAAACTGCCGCAAAGATGGGTTCGTTGTAGGAAAAGAGCGCAAGAGAGATGCAGGAATGTCTGTATTCATGTGCGAAATTTGCCGTACCGTCGATGGGGTCGATGATAAAGCAATATTCACGGTTCAAAACGTCGGGATCGTTTTCCTTTTCTTCCGCAATGAAATATGCTTCGGGAATCGCTTTTTTGATTTCCGTCAGAAGAAAATTCTGAACGGCAACGTCATAAATCGTTACAAGATTTGCCGCATCGCCTTTTTCGCTGATGCTGTTTTCGGATTCAATGTCATGCGCTTCCAGCATGATCTTGCCCGCTTGGCGCATAAGCGGAATGAGTGTTTCGCTGATATGTTTCATGGAGAGTCTCCTTTTTGATATGTATCTTTGAGAAAAGTATATCACAGAAGACCGATAATGTCAAGCGACGGCAAGGCTTTTATTTATGAATAACGAGTGTGCTGACAGCTCTTTTTTGTTCCTCGGTCGGAGGCTTTAATTTGCCGTTTGCAAGCAAGGCGTGAAGAATATGAAGAATAAACCAGCCATCGGAATCAAACATATACTGTAACTGAAATTCCTGTACCTTTCTCATGTGCGGAGCGGTATTTTTCATGACGGCTTGGCAATAGGGGGCTTTGAGCGCATCCAACTCTTTGGAAAGTTGATTTCTGAGCTTGATGCCGATATTGAGAAGCTTTTCCTTTGTTTCTCTGCTTCCGATTTGAACGGCAAGCGGTGCGATTTTTGTGTCGCCATACTTGTCAGACACAACGCGGATGTATCCATGCTTTGCAAGCTCGGCGAGATCGCTTTCGGGAAGCTCATTGCCCTCGTCGATTTGCGCTAAGAGGGAAAATACATGGCGTACGTGATGGGTATACGTGTCGTAATCGATGCGCTCGCCCGACCATTTCGTGTCGCAAGTCCATATGAGATAGTGTTCATTTTCGTTCCAGCAGGGTCCAAGGCACTGCTTGAGGTCTTCCATATATTTTGGCGGCGTTACATCCGAATGAAGAAGAGAAGCGTTGCAGATATTGTGTCCGCCATCGGGACGATAGGTCGCAACGTCCTCGAATTTGATGTGATTTTTCTCGGCATGACTTTCGGAATTTGCCGCGATATAGGGGATCAGCGCCCACAAAAGGAAGTTTTTATCCTTGGGCGGATCCTCTGTCATCGTCATTTCTCCGAATCTGCCGCCGTAAATATCATGATCGTCAAGAATGTCCGATGCGATAAGCGCATCATAGAGCGAATTTCCGAAAAGCGAAGCCGCTTTTTCGTATGCCTCGTCGTGCAGACGCATGAGCTCGTCTGTCGGTTCTTCGATGATGATGTTGGCAAGATATTTTTCGCCCTTTTTGATGAGAAATGCGTATTCCTCAAGATATTCCGCTTCGCTTTCTACGTAGACGGGCGAAACGCCGAGTGCTTCTGCGATTTCGTTGATTGTTTTTGGCGTATCCTTTGTGATATACGCGATGTTTTGCGAAAGAGCAGAACGGAAGAAGTTTGCGTTGTGTCCTTTCGTGCCTTGGGAGCCGTTTGTTGAAATGGTGTCAAATTTGATGGGGTTAAATTTCAATTCGCTGTGTTCTCTCATGATATTCATACCTCGTTTCAATTCCTTTTTTGCTTCAAAAAGATGCCATTTGACCGTGCCTTTGGGAATATTCAAGATGCTTGCGATCTCCTCTTGCTTTTTGTTTTCGTAATAATAGAGAATGACAATGGCTCGTTGCGTTTTAGAAAGATAAGCGATCTCATTTTGCAATTTTTCTTTCGTTTCATGGAAAATGATATCTTCTTCCGCGCTTGGTGCGTCGGACATAAGAAGTTCGGAAAGCTCATCAATGGGGGTTCCGAGCATGGTTTTCTCCATATTCCGATAGTGATTGGCAAGGGCATTGTGTGCGATCGTCCAGATGAATTTTTCGGGTTCTTCAATGTCATCTCGCATCAAAAGAGCGCGAAAAGCACGCAGAGCGATCTCCTGCGAAAGGTCTTCCGCATCTTGTAAGCTTTTTGCACGTTTCAAAGCAAATCCATAAATGGGCATGATAAATCTTGTGATGAGTTCTTCAGCATCTTTTCTTTGCATGATGTTCTCCTTTTGTGATTTGAAAGCTTTCATCTATATAGACACGGAATTTGAAAAAAGGTTGGCGTTTTTAGGAAACTTTTAGAATGATTCGTTCCAAAGAATACAACTGATAAAGGTCGTGGTATTTTTGCCGTTATAATACGGTGTGCCGCAGAGCTTGCAAACGTCGGAAACGAGAAGCCCTGCCGCTTCCATGGAGGGCGTCATTTTGTCGGGAAAACGGCAAGGTGCGTTTGGATAGGTGCAATCCTTGCAAAGTGTGCAGCGTCCCGCGCCCATTGGGAAAATATTGATATGTAAGGCACGGAGATGATCTGCAAGCGCATGAAAATTTTCCTTGTGGCGTTTGCCTGCATCTTCGATGGCTTCATAATCAAATTCGTCCTCCATCACGCCGACGGTTTCGACAAGGATACCGTCCGTGAACGGTTCTATATGTTGACGCAGTTCATCGAGCGTACCGCAAGCAGGTGGACAGCTCCATGTTTTGTTATAATTGCGGCAACGGTCGGCGCGGCACATGGCGCGGACCTCTTCGCGGAAAATGAGCGCTTCTTTTTTCAGCGGAACGATATTTACAAAGCCGAGTTCCTCGGCTTTTTCTTTTGCTTGTGTAAAGACGGACATAAAAAGCCTCCTTGGATATTTTCTTTTATTGTAGCATGATTCTGATAAGAAAGCAAGAAAAAACGAAAGAACTCTCGATATCGAGAGCTCTTTCGTTTTAGAAAAGATTCTTTGGCTTCTATAAAAAGAGGAGATGGCGAGTTAAGATTTTGCGGAGGCGATCATGCGATTGATATCCTCGCAAAGGCGGTCGACAGCGATGACGTGAACGGTCGGAAGATTCAAGACTTCTTTTCCGTTTTCCGTGATGACAAGACGGGAATCCTTGATCTTCGTGCCGTCCTCGTGTCTAAGCTCGTTGTCAATCACGGCGAGGCTGTCGATATCGGCAAAGAGAAATTCATAGAGCGTTTCCTTCGTGTCTTCTTCAATGAGAGAAAACGTTTTTTGCGAAATGAGCACGCCGTTTTTTGTGCAGATGACTGCCGCCGCGCTGTATTTCGAGGTACGGCATTTGCGGTCGTCCTTGCCGCGGCGCATGAGGATATCCTTTTCGTCATAGATATAATTGCCGATGACAGTCGGGGGGATCGTGCGAAGGATTTGTTTTTCAAGTCCGAGATTTTCCGTGACCTCTTTGGCGTAGCCGTCTGTCATGCTTGCAACGATGGCATCAAGGTCTTTTTCGCTTGCACGAAGTGAGCGTGGGATAAAAGCGAGCGCCGCACCGAGAATGGCGATGGCAAGCCCGATGAACATCTGATAGGGAATGAAGAAAAACCAGAAAAGCTCGCAGACGACGAGAAACGCGCCAACGATGAGAATGGGAAGCCCGATATAAAAGAGCTTATCCGTACTGTTAAAATATTTGAGATTTTTTCCGTAATCCATAATGGTCCTTTCTGCGCCTTGAAAGCGTCTTACATTGTCATGACACTATTATAGTGTCGTGTTTTGCATTTTGGTTTGAAGATTTTTGAAAATTTTCCGGAAATATTTGTGAAAAGTACTTTTTTCTTTCTGTCTATATTGTAACATGGGAAATATGTAAAGTCAATCAACCGTTTTTATAGCCTTTCTCAATCGACAGTTGAAAACTTACCTGTCAAGAAACAATATTCTGAAAAGAAAAAGCACCCACAAGGGGTGCTAAATCAAGAGAATCTACCATATAAAAATTGCACCCCTGATCGGATGCAAACGAAATTCCATATGCAAGTCTGCCGTTTACAAAGCGATACGGTGATTACGATAACATCCGATATATATGATATTCATCATGGAAATCGCCTCCTTTGCAAATATTTGGTAACTTGATTGTGCTTTCAGTATATCACAAAGCATCGCGTTTGTCAAGAAAATATGCGAATCCTCCCGAATTTTGCAGAAAGTTTTCGCTTCTTTTTTTGAATTATCTGTTGAAAAAAAGCACTGTTCGTGGTATACTAATTATGTTTGTATATATAAAAGGGAAGGCGGAATGAAAATGCTACATTTTATACCGATCACCGAACAGCATACCGAAGAGCTTAGTCGTTATTATGCGCTTTGCCATTATCGGGTCAGCGATTATTCCCTTGGTGTCAAGCTCATGTGGCGTTATATGCTGGAGTCGGAATTTGCAATTTTTGCAGGATGTCTTGTCGTTCGCAGTAAGATTCGCGGAAGATGGACGTTTGATTTTCCGATCGCGATTTCCGAGGATGCGGATATGGACAAGGCGTTTGATGCGATGGCGCGTTTTTGCTACGAGCATTTTTTGCCTTTTGAGCTGAATGCCGTTCCGCAGGAAATGCTTCCCATGCTGACCGCGCGGTATACAAATATCGAAACGCGCTCACAGCGCAATCTCAGCGACTATCTCTATCTTGCGGAGGATTTCCGTGAATTTGCGGGAAAGAAATACGCAGGGCAGAGAAATCATATCCGAAAATTTCACGCCAAATATCCAAACGCCGTTTTCAGAGAATTTACCGAAGCCGATGCCGAAAAGATCACCGCGTTTCGTTATGCCTTTGAAAAGACGTTTGATAAGATATCCTACGGCGCGAAAAATGAACTCGAGCGCGCATGGAAGATGCTCCGCTTCATCGGCTCGCCGTTTTTCCGTTGCGGCGGCTTTGAGCAGGACGGAAAGATCATCTCACTTTGCATTTCAGAGGTCTGCGGCGATACGCTGATCGATCATATCGAAAAGGCGCTCCCCGAATATGAAGGCGTGTATCCCGCGATGGTACAAGCCTTTGCCAAAACGTTCACGCACGACGTGAAATACATCAACCGCGAGGACGACGCGGGAAGCAGAGGGCTTCGCACCTCGAAGATGCAGTATCAGCCCGTTCAGATCCTCGATAAGATTTCGGTGCGTGTCCGCTCGGAGCTGTATTATATCGAAAAAATTCCCACGATTCGTACAGCGCGTCTGGTAATAGATGCCATCCGTGAAACCGATATCCCCACATACAACCGTCTTTGTCTGGACGATGAACGCAACCGCTATTGGGGATACGATTACCGCGAGGACTGCGAAACGCCCGATGAACAGTATTTTTATCTCGACCAAAAGAAGGATTTCGGCAGCAGCCAAGCGATGAATTTTGCCATTCGTCTGCATGAAACGATGATTGGCGAGCTGATCCTGTATCACTTCGATTTTCGCGGTGGTGTGGAGATCGGCGTGAGGATTTTGCCCGAATACGAGAAGAACGGTTATGCCACGGAAGCCTATGCCGCGGCGTGTGAATATGCGCTTTACGCGATCGGCATGAACGTGGTCCGCGGAAAATGCATGAAAGAAAATTTGGCATCGAAAAAGATGCTTTCCGCCATTTTGCGTCCCGACGGAGAGGACGATACTTATTTTTACTTTAGAAAAAACGTTTGACGGAAGACTTCCGCAGACGATAAACCGACATAATAAAGGGGTACAGAACATTGGAAACTTTTGAAAAAGAAATCAACCGACGCCGTACGTTTGCGATCATTTCGCACCCTGACGCCGGTAAAACGACACTCACAGAAAAATTGCTTCTTTACGGAGGCGCGATCCTGCAGGCAGGCGCCGTCAAGGGCAAAGCCGCTGACCGCCACGCCGTTTCCGACTGGATGGAACTTGAAAAGCAGAGAGGTATCTCCATTACCTCCTCCGTTATGCAGTTCCAATACGAGGGCTATTGCATCAACATTTTGGATACACCCGGACACCAGGACTTCTCCGAGGATACCTACCGTACACTCATGGCGGCGGATAGCGCTGTCATGGTCATTGACGCGGCAAAGGGTATCGAGCCGCAGACCAGAAAACTCTTTAAGGTCTGTGCGATGCGCGGTATTCCGATCTTTACCTTCATCAATAAGCTCGACCGTGAAGCGCGCGACCCGTTTGATCTTCTCGACGAGCTTGAAAAGGAATTCGGCATCGGTACGTATCCGATGAACTGGCCCATCGGTTGCGGTAAGGAATTCAAGGGCGTTTACGACAGAGAAAAACGCGCCATCATTGCGTTCTCCGCGAAAAACAGAGGTCAGTCGAAGCTCGATTCCATCGAATGTGATATCACAGAAACGGACAAGCTCGATGCCATCATCGGTGAGACCGCACGCGAGGAGCTTTGCGAACAGGTCGAGCTTCTTGACGGCGCAAGCTTTGATTTTGACCTGGAACAGGTCAGATGCGGTAAGCTTTCTCCTGTATTCTTCGGCTCTGCGCTCACAAACTTCGGCGTTGAACCGTTCCTTGAAAGCTTCTTGCATATGACGACGGCACCGCTCCCGAGAAAAGCGGAAACGGGCATCGTTGACCCGCTTTCCGGTAATTTCTCTGCCTTCGTTTTCAAAATTCAGGCGAATATGAATAAAGCCCACCGAGACAGACTTGCCTTTATGCGTATCTGCTCGGGCAAATTTGAGCGCGGTACGGAATATTATCACGTTCAGGGCGGTAAAAACATCAAGCTTTCTCAGCCTCAGCAGATGATGGCGCAGGAAAGAGAGATCGTAGACGAAGCCTATGCAGGCGATATCATCGGTGTATTTGACCCGGGTATCTTCTCCATCGGTGATACGGTCTGTATGCCCAAGCAGAAAGTAAAATATGAAGGTATCCCGACCTTTGCGCCTGAGCATTTTGCGATGGTCGAGCAGACCGACAGCATGAAACGTAAGCAGTTCGTCAAGGGTATGAATCAGATCGCGCAAGAGGGTGCGATCCAGATCTTCTTTGAACCCGGCGGCGGTATGGAGCGCGTCATCGTCGGCGTTGTCGGTGTTCTTCAGTTTGAAGTTCTTGAATATCGACTCAAAAACGAATACGGTGTAGACGTTCGCCGTTCCAATCTTTCTTATCAGCATATCCGCTGGATCGAAAATGAAAATTTGAATCCCTCAACGCTCAATATCACCTCCGACACCAAATGGGTACAGGACTTCCGCGGAAAGAATCTTCTCATCTTCACAAGCGAATGGAATATCCGTTGGGCGCTTGAAAAGAACGAAGGTCTCGAGCTTTCCGAATTCAGCCGTAACTAAGAGGAGCAGCTTATGAAAATTCAGATCAAAAAACTCAATGAAAACGCTACCATTCCCACACGCGGCTCCGACCGCGCGGCGGGCTATGATCTTTACGCTTGCCTTGAAAACGAGGTTGTCATCGGTGCAGGCGAGACTGTGAAGATCGGCACAGGTCTTTCCATTGCCGTTCCTGAGGGCTATTTCGGCGCGATCTTTGCGCGAAGCGGTCTTGCCGCAAAGGAAGGACTTCGCCCTGCAAACTGTGTCGGTGTTGCCGATTCCGACTACCGAGGCGAATATATCGTTGCGCTTCATAACGATTCTGCTGTTTCCCGCGTGGTTACGCCGGGCGAACGCATCGCACAGCTTGTTGTCATGCCTTATCTCTCTGTAGAGTTTGACGAGGTTGATGCACTTGACGAAACGGAACGCGGAGCGGGCGGCTTCGGCAGTACGGGAAAATAACCGGCGCCGAAACGATGTTTACATAAGAAAGCGTGAACGATTTGGATAATAAGAATTTGAAAATACATTTTGCCGTACTGTACGCCGTCATCGTGGTGTTGGTTCTTTTGGTGATCGGACTTACGTTTGTT
Organism: Eubacteriales bacterium; assembly: GCA_045124015.1. GTDB lineage: Bacteria > Bacillota > Clostridia > Oscillospirales > CAG-272 > QALR01. The sequence goes on from JBGVLA010000086.1 coordinate 11,346, forward strand.
GTCTTGACAGACGCTGACGATACCCCAACGACAGATACGCAAGCGGCGGATACCACGACAGCTACGGAAGAGGTAACACAGACGCAAGCGTCTGCAGAAACGACCTCGACGACGGCACATACGACCTATCCTCCTGCGACCGTTCCTGTTTTTACGACGGAAAGCGGCAATCCTTCTGTTGTTTTGCCCAAGAGAGAGCTCCCTGCGCTTGATGCTGAGCTGAAAGCGTATCTGCTTTCTCTTGATAATACCTTGCGCGGATGGGGTCCCGGTACGAACGTCGATGAAAACAATCGTCCGTACGGTGCGATCTCTGCGCAAAATTCCTATGGTAAATACAGCACGTCCTATATCATGAATGATGATAAGATCTATCTGACCTTTGACGAAGGATATGAAAACGGATATACGGCTCAGATCCTCGATACCTTAAAGGAAAAGAACGTCAAGGCGGTATTCTTTATCACGATGTCTTACGCAAAGAATGAACCGCTTCTCGTTCAGCGTATGATCGACGAAGGACATATCGTCGGCAACCACAGCACCGATCATCTTTCGTTCCCGG
>JBGVLA010000087.1:0-7744 GCA_045124015.1 Eubacteriales bacterium
ACGAACGAACTGGTAGCGTTCGCCCGCTTCTGCATCTGCAAGTGCAGGTTCGATCTTTGCGCCTTCAATGCGGAGCGCAGAATTGGGATCCATATAATCCTCATAGGTCTTGCCTTCGGGGATATCCGCAACGTTTTCAAGCGTGAAGAGGTGGCTGTAAAGCACGAGTGTGGTATCCTTAGCGTATTTCGCGGAAAGCCAATGGATCGTACCTTTAATCTTTCTGCCGTCAAGAGGATTGCCGTTGCCTGCTTCAAGGTCTGCTGTGCAGTGGATCTCTTTAACAGAGCCGTCTTCATTCTTTTCGATGGAAACACATTTTACGATATACGCGCCCATGAGACGAACCTCGCCGTCAGGCTTCATGCGGAAGAACTTCGGAGGCGGAACCTCGGCAAAGTCCTCGGCATCGATGTAAAGCTCACGGGTGAACGGAACCTCTCTTGTGCCTGCTTCGGGATCGTTGGGGTTATTGGAAACGGAGAAATATTCCACCTTGTCTTCGGGATAGTTGTCGATCACGACCTTGATGGGCTTCTGTACGCAGATGCGGCGAGCAGCCTTCATATTAAGCTCTTCGCGGATACAGCTTTCGAGAAGACGAATGTCAACAAGGCTATTGGAGGTGGAAACGCCGATTCTTTCGATGAAATCGAGAATGGATGCGGCAGTATAACCACGTCGGCGAAGACCGCAAAGCGTGGGCATACGGGGGTCATCCCAACCGTCAACAACGCCGTTTTCCACGAGTGCGCGAAGGTAACGCTTCGACATAACGGTGTGTGTCATATTGAGTCTTGCAAACTCGATCTGACGGGGAGGACAGGGTTTATATTCAAGATCAACGTTTTCGATGACCCAGTTATAGAGCGGACGGTGAATAACGTATTCCAAAGAACAGAGGGAGTGTGTAATGCCTTCAAGCGCGTCCTGGATCGGGTGCGCGAAGTCGTACATCGGGAAGATGCACCATTTGGTTCCCTGTCTGTGATGTTCTACGTATTTGATTCTGTAAATAACAGGGTCGCGCATACAGAAGTTGCCGGAAGCAAGGTCGATCTTTGCGCGAAGTGTATATTTACCTTCGGGAAATTCGCCGTTCTTCATGCGTTCAAAGAGGTCAAGGCTTTCCTCGATGGGGCGGTATCTCCAAGGAGAAACGGCAGGCGTTGTGGTATTGCCTGCATATTCGGGCGTACGGAACTGCTCGGGGGTAAGCTCGCAAACGTAAGCAAGACCTTTCTTGATCAGACCGACGGCAAGCTCGTAGTCCTTTTCAAAATAGTCAGAGCCGTAATAGAAACGGTCCTCCCAATCAAAGCCGAGCCACTTGATATCCTCTTTGATGGCGTCAACGTATTCGGTATCTTCCTTTGCGGGGTTGGTGTCGTCCATACGGAGATTGCATTTACCGCCGTATTTGCGCGCTGTACCGAAGTCGATGATCATTGCTTTGCAATGACCGATGTGAAGATAACCATTGGGCTCAGGGGGAAAACGGGTATGGATCTCGTCTGCCTTTACCTTACCCGAAGCGATATCCTCATCGATTGCTTCATATAAAAAATTGCTGGAAATTTCACTCATGATATAAAGTCTCCTTTTGTCGGAAATTCTTATTCTCGGGGAGGAGCAAGTTCCTCCCCTACCAAAATATCTGAATCCTTATTTCATTGTATCGATCTGAGCGTTGATTCTCGCTCTTGTCTTCTCTTCGCCGATGATCTGCATCACGGTGTAAAGGTCGGGTGCATTCTGCTTACCTGTTACCGCAACGCGGATAAATGCGGAAATATCGGCAACATTGCCCTTGAACGCTTCGGGATTTGCCTTGTACGCCTTCATATCGGAAGCAAATCCAAGGCTATCGGCGATCGCTTTGATCTTATCAAACCATACGTTCATTTCGTCTGCATAATCGTAAGTCTCAAGGAATTTTTCAAGTGTTGCTCTGATGGTCTCCTTATCAAATGCAGGATATTCATCTTCGATGGCAAAGAACTTGTCATAGAAGAAGCCCATATAGGGTTTTGCATCTGCCCAAGTTGCAAGGTCCTTTCTCGGCTTCTTACCGCCTCTGCCGATGGAGAGGATCTTCACAGCCATTTCCTTGTCAGACGTGAGTGCTTCTGCAAAATCGGGGTCGAATGCGGATGCCCAAACGGTGAGCTTTTCATAGACCTCTTCCGCTGTCATACGGGAAAGAATATTCTTAGAAACGTCGTTGAGCTTATTGAAATCGAAAAGACATCCCGAAATGGACATCTTCTTGATGTTGAACGGAAATTCGGTATAGGGCTTGTCAAGATTTTTTGCGTGCCATTCTTCATAGTTGGAGTTGAGAAGCGTCATGACGTATTCGCAGACCGCTTCGGGAGAATAGCCCATACGGGTGTAATCGTCCATATTCGCGCCCATATCACGCTTGGAAAGCTTTTTCTTATTGCCGTTTTCGTCAAGGCGCATGATCTGTGCGATATGCATATATTTGGGAAGCTTGAATCCGAGATAGGAGAAAAGCTGAACGTGCTTGGGAAGGCTGGGGAGCCATTCTTCACCGCGGATAACGTGTGTCGTACCCATCAAATGATCGTCAACGGCATGCGCAAAGTGGTAGGTCGGGATACCGTCGGATTTGAGAAGAACGAAGTCCTCGTCGTTTTCGGGAAATTCGATAGCACCCTTAACAAGGTCAGTGAATTTTACCTTATTTTCAGGATTGCCATTTGCAAGGATTCTGACAACGAACGGATGACCTGCTTCAAGATGCCCCTTCACTTCTTCCATCGTGAAGTTTCTTCTTGCGAGCATTTCCGCACGGCGGCTTTCCGCTTCTGCCTGCCAGTCTGTATTTTTGATCTCTTCTTTTTTGTTTACCTGCTGAAGCTCATCGAGTTCTTCTTCAGTAGTAAAGCAAGGATACGCCTTGCCTTCACGAACGAGCTGTTTTGCAAAGGTCTGATAGATAGAACCTCTCATGCTCTGCTTGTAAGGACCGTATGCGCCCTTGTCCGCAACCTTGCCGCTTTCGTCAAGGATTGCACCTTCATCGAAATGAATACCGTAGGTTGCAAGTGTTTTGATAAGACCTTCAGCCGCGCCTTCTACCTCGCGCTTGGCATCGGTGTCTTCAATACGAAGATAAAATACACCGCCAGATTGGTGTGCAAGACGTTCTGCAACGGTAGACGGAAAAAGTCCGCCGAAATGAACGAAGCCTGTGGGGCTGGGAGCAAAACGTGTTACCTTTGCGCCCTCGGGAAGATTTCTGGGAGGATATTTCGCTTCCACATCTGCAGGTGTTTCTGTAATATGCGGAAAGAGCATTTCCGCAAGTGCATTAAAATCCATAGTAGTTTCCTTCCGTGTTATATATAGAAAAATTGTTTAACATGATAAAGTGCCGTCAAAAACGAGCGGTGTCTCCATGACCGGGATAAATACGTTTCCCTTTGAGCCCGGGAACAAGCTCCATCAAAGATACACGAAGCGCGGCATATTCCCCACCGTAAAGGTCGGTCCTGCCATAACCGGCGGCAAAAATGGTATCTCCCGTAAAGACTGCTTTTTCCGCAAAATAGCAGACCGAGCCTTTTGTATGTCCGGGAGTAGCTTGTACCGTAAAATTCAGCTTGCCTACCGAAATCTGATCTCCGTTTTTCACGGTCTTCACAGGCTTATCGAAATGGATATCGATCCCGAAAAAGAGCATCGATGCGTTTTTGTTCGCATCACGGATAAGCTCCACATCCTCTTCGGAAATATAAACCTCCGCGCCTGTCTTTTCGGCGATCTCTGAAAGAGCACCGATATGATCAAAATGACCATGTGTCAGAAGGATCTTTTTGACGGTAAAACCGCTTTTCAAAATCATCGCCATGATCTCTTCGGGAGAGTCCGCAGGATCGATAAGCGCAGCTTCCTTCGTTTTCTCATCGCCGACAAGATATACGTTGGTCTGAACAGGTCCGACCGTAATCGAGATAATTTTCAATATTCAAATCCTCCTTCATACAAAATGGTATTTTTAATCATTTTATTATAACACAACAAAAAGAAAATGTCTATAAATTCCGATGAGAATTTTTGAAATCTTCACATTTTTTGTAAATATTATAGCCTGCATATGGTATTTTTCTGCAAGATATGGTAAAATAAAAACGAAGTATACACAGAACGGAACGATAAAATATGAAAAAGATCAATATTTGCGGCATCCCGTTTGATAACGTAACGATGACGGAAGCCGTTGCCCTTGCCGAAGATGAACTGCAAAAAAAAGGCACGTCTGTCGTCGTAACACCAAACGCGGAGATCGCTGAAATGTGCATAGAAGATGAAACGGTAAATCAAATCATTTTGAGCGCCGAAATCATTCTCCCCGATGGGGCAGGCATCATCACCGCAGCCGAAATCCTCGGCACACCGCTTAAAGAAAAGGTCGCAGGTGTAGAATTTGGTATGGAGCTCATCCGGCACGCCGAAAAACACGGCTATTCCCTCTTTTTCCTCGGAGGAAAGCCAAGCGTTGCCGAAACCGCCGCAGAAAGACTCAAAGAGACCTACAAAAATCTTAAAATCGCAGGCACACACGACGGATATTTTGAAAAAACAGGCGCTGAAAACGATGCTGTCATCGCGGAGATCAACGCATCCGGTGCCGACATTTTGTTCGTTTGTCTCGGCGCACCCACACAGGAAAAATGGATCATGGCAAACCGCAAAAATCTCACCGCTGTTCGCCTTGCCGCGTGCCTCGGCGGTTCTCTCGATATTTACGCAGGAACGGCAAAACGCGCACCGAAAATCTTCATCAAGCTCCACCTTGAATGGTTTTACAGACTTTTGCGCGAACCGAAACGTCTCGGTCGCATGATGAAGATTCCGAAATATCTCCGCCACGTCAAAAAAACGGCGAAGCGAAAGGAGTAATTTTCATGAATGCGATAACCGCGAAAGAACAATATGAATTTTTTCTCGATGCGCTCAATTCATGCGGAACGTTTCTCCTGCAATGTCCTAAAGAAGAGATCGAATATCGTCTTTTTGAAGAATTTGACACCGACCGCATTTCCTTTTTGCATGAAAATACCCTTTCCAAGCTTCAAAATGCGGGACTTATCAACGAAGAAATCCTGCAAAAATCCTTAAAGCTTGCCGCCATGTTTGCCGCAATGGAGGATACGCCTCTTTGGAACGTCGAATCTGTTTTGAGCGAAAAGGCGTGGCATGAGATTTTCGCGCTCGCGGATGAAATCAAAGAACTTTTGCCACGGGAGGTAATATGAAAATCATCATCGGAGCAGGCAAAACCGTCTATCACGGTTGGATAAGCACACAAGAAAATTAATTGAATCTACTGATTAGAGCCGATTTTTAATGTCTATTCTCAAAAGAAAAACCGACCGCTTTCCTTGCTGAACATGTTTGGGAACATATGACGCTCGAAGAAGGTATCACTGCCGCGAAAAATTGTTATGATTATCTTGCCGAGCTTTCTCTCGATGGGAAAATAGAGTATCTCGAACTACCCGGTGTTGTCATTCCAAACTGTCCTATTTCGGCATATAAAGATAAGATTCTCACGATATCCTTTATCAAAAAGAAAGACGAATATTTGAACCCTGTTTTGAATTTCGTTCAAACATGAAATTTGAATATCGTTCAACAAAAGAAGCACTTCTCTCGAAGTGCTTCTTTTTCCAAATATTTTGCATTGCTTAGAACGCCATTCTTCCCCAAGAGGGTTCTGCTGTGCGGAAATCACCCATACCGAGTTTTTCTCTAGCAAGGTCGATATAATAAATATAATTTTCAAGCGGTGTGCCGTTGGGAATACGGTGGTCAAGACCAAATACGATACCGCCATCCATCATGCAATCCTGCATCTTGTAATCCACTTCTGCCTTGATCTCTTCCTTGGTACGGCGCAAAATGTGCTTATCGATACCGCCGCGGAATGCGATCTGATGACCGTATTTTTTGCGAAGCGCCACGATATCCATACCGCCGTAAGGCTCGCAGGGATAGAAAATATTGATGCCGCCTTCAATAAATGCATCGATAACGGGATTCATATTGCCGTCGCTGTCCTGACAGAAAAGCTTCGTGCCTGCATCCTTTACAAGCTCCCAGGATTTGAGATAGTAAGGAACGATAAATTCACGAACAAGATTCGGACCGATCAAAGGCGCAGTCTTGCCTGCCATATCCTCATGAACGGAAAGCTGATCGATAGTAAGCTTTTTCGAAATTTCGGAAAGCACTCTCACATTGGTTTCAGAGATCGTACCGAGAATTTCTTCGATAAGCTCGGGGTCTTCATAAAATGCGATGCAGCAATTTTCTTCTCCCATAAGCTCACGGAGGATATCAAAACCGCCGAGAATCTCGGATTTAATGAGAACGCCTTGATCTTGAAGTGCTTTTGCTTTCATGATCTCATCGTCGGAAATACGGCAAGCATCGTATTCAAACATATGCTTGATCTTCAGCCAATCATCCATCGTTTCCACAGGATAATTTTCGGGAAGCGGAATGGTCGATGTTTTTTTATCCATGCGCACACGTCTGCCGTAATGGTCGATACCGACGTAATGGGTCGCGGTGTCTTCGATAACGATATCCTTCGGACGGTGGATGGAATCAAGCTCACCGAGCTGATAATACGGAACGTAATCAAAGGCAAAGCCGTGCATTTTGATCATGTCTTCCGTTGCGCCCTGTGCGCGCCATTCGTCCGCAAGACCGACGATAGGACCGAAAAGTTCAGAAAACATCGGGCGTTCGGGATGGTTATATGTCATAAGATCAACGTATTGTCTATTTGTCCATTTCATAATGAAAACACTCCTAAGTGTATTGTTTTATTTCCTAAAAAACTGCTTGAATCGTTCTCGCCGTTTTGCCGTGTTTTGTGATGAAAGAAGCTGAGAGAGGCGAGAAAATTCCGGCGAGCATTGCCCACTTTTTTATAGTATACAATAAAATAACGCAAATTTCCATTGATTTTTTGACAAAAAAATTGTAAAATTGTAATATGAAAACGCCCTAGAATACAGAGAGAACGGAGAAAAACGACAATGAAACTCAAAATCCATTCTTGCGGTGTCAGCGATTGTCCACCGTCTTGGCATTGGATAACCGCACCGTCCGGCTTTGCCGATTACGATCTTTGGACAGTTTTTCGCGGTAGAGGAAAGCTCATACCACAAACCGAAGATCAAACGGAATTTCATATCCACGAGGGTGCATCCCTTCTGCTCACACCCAATACGCAGTATAAAGCGGTACATGAACCAAACTATCCGCTCTATGTCATCAATGTGCATTTTGATTTTTTGGATACTAACGGCAAGCCCATCCACCCCAAAGCATTATCCGCAAAATCCATTGAGGATCTGGATTTTATGAAAACTCTGCTCACACGCGTCGTAACGCTTTTTAATAGCAACCGCGAGGAAGAAGCCTGCCTCTATCTTGCCACCGCACTTGCGGAATTTGAAATGGCAGAAAATCTCACCTCTCCCGAATCGGATAGCCTATGGACACATATCATCCACGAAATCAGCGCAGAGATCGATTCTGCCAAAAAAATTCCATCCCTTGCAGAATTTGCAGGTCGTTACGGGTATTCCGAACGCTATGTGGGCAAAATGTTCTCCAAACTCTGCGGCATCTCTTTTTCGGACTATACGAGAAATTCTCGCATCAGCAAAGCGAAAACTTTACTCCGTCATACTGA
>JBGVLA010000088.1:0-2955 GCA_045124015.1 Eubacteriales bacterium
GCAAGATACGCAAGAGTGGCACGGGATGCGTGACGATGATAAACGACCACCTTTACGAGGGACGGTTCACGCCGAGAGTTAACGGCAAACGCATCTCCAAGAACGTATACGCCAAGACACGAGAGGAATGCGAGGAAAAGCTCGCAGAGTTGATAAAGACGATGAAAGCCGAAATCGCCGAGATGAAAAGGCAGCTAATGCCTAAACGAAAGAGGGCCTGACGAAATCAATCGTCAGCCCTCAAAATTTGCGTCGCAGCAAAGAAATATTTATTGTCTTTCAAGCAGAGGCTTTGCCAAAATGTCATCTTTTCTTGTGATCAGATCATCCGTCGCAATTGCTGCTTCAAGAGCATCCGTGCCGATACGGTCAACTGTTGCACCAAGACGCTCCTTGACATATCCGTTTTCCTTATACCAAAGCATGACCTTTTCAATAACAGAGGGAACTTCGTCTGCCGAATATACGTTATTCAAGAGTGTTCCCATACGCTGAGTCTTTCCCCAAGTTCCGCCCACAAAGATACGGCAGACCGATGCCGCTTCCTTGGGAACAGCGCCGAAAGGACATTTTCCAACGCAAACGCCGCAGCTTGTGCATTTAGACGTATCGATAACCGCCTTTCCGTTGACAATGGATACTGCCTTTGTCGGACAGCTTTCGGCAACGGCACATTTTTTACAGCCTCGGCAAAGCTCACTGTCAAAAGAGAACGCACGGCATCCCTCAACGCCTACGTCATTAAGACTCGGCTTCATACAGCTGTTCGGACAGCCGCCTACTCCGATCTTGAATTTATGCGGAAGCTTCACGTCGCGCATCCCTATGTAAAACTTATCGTATATAACCTTTGCAAGTGCCTGTGTATCAATGTTTCCGTAAACGCAGGTCGTGCCTTTACAAGCGGTAATAGGACGAACCTTTGCGCCCGTGCCGCCAAAATACAATCCACGCTCTGCCATAAAGGCTTCCGCTTCGGGAATTTTATCAAACGGAATTCCAACGATCTCTGCGGCAAGTCTTGCGGTAAATATCACTTTGCCGTTGCCGTATTTCTCGGAGCATTCGGCGATAGCGTGAAGCTGGTCGGGAGTAAAAAGTCCTGCGACCGTAACGATTCTGCCTGAGAAGCAGTCGGTTCCTCTGTTTCTGAGAAAGCCTCTTCCTTTAACACTTGTTATTTGTTCATTCGTCAACATAGCTGTTTACCTCGATTTCATTGACTTACATCTGTTTTTATGATATAATATTATATCTATTATATCACGTTTTCCGTGATTTGTCAATGAAATACGCCATTTAAGAGGATATATGAAGAAAGTAAAAACAATAAAGAACATCGTCGCTTTTCTGTTGATCACAGCAGTTCTGTTTTCTATGTCAGCGTGTAACGGTCAACCGAAAAACGAGAACAAAAATACGGTAGTCTTTACCGATGCCCTCGGTCGAGAGGTGAATATCAAAAAGAACCCCGAGCGAGTTGCCGCCCTTCTTGGGAGCTTCGCGGACGTTTGGATGCTTGCGGGTGGCAAGCTTTGCGCATCTGCTGATGATGCTTGGGAGGATTTCGGGCTTGAGCTTGACGATGCCGTCAATATCGGCGGCGCGCATTCTCCGAGTCTTGAGCTTCTCATATCAGCAGACCCCGATTTTGTTATCGCAAGCGCGTCCACTGCCTCCAATGTTGAGATGAGGGAAACACTGGAAGCTATGGGAATTGCCGTTGCATATTTTGACGTGGATAGCTTCGACGATTATCTGAAAATGCTCGATATTTGTACCGACATTACAGAACGCAAGGATCTGTACGAACAGAACGGACTTGCGATCAAGGCACAGATCGATGAAATAAAAGCAGAGTACAAAAATTCAGATATTCCCGAAGATGAACGAAAAGTCCTATTGCTGCGAGCCGCTTCAAGCTTTGTAAAGGCAAAAGGCAGCAGTGGAACGATCCTTGGCGAAATGCTTCACGATATGGGCTGTATCAATATTGCCGACAGTAACACGAGCTTGCTTGAAAATTTGAGTGTAGAAGCGATCATTCGGGAAGAGCCGTACCACATTTTCGTGGTAACGATGGGAAGTGATACAGAGGCGGCGAAGCAGTCGCTTGAAAATCTGATAAAGGAGACCCCTGCCCTGAGTACGCTTGATGCGGTGAAAAACGGTAGATTGCACGTTATGGATAAAACGCTGTTCAATCTGAAGCCTAACGCGCGCTGGGCAGAGTCATACGGAATACTTTATGATAAGCTTACGAAAAAATAAGATAGGATATATATACGGTATAGCGATCCTTTTATTGCTTCTTGCTGCCGTTCTCGGTGTGCTTTTCGGATCATCGGAGCTGAGGCTTTCGGACATGCTTTCGTCGCTTATAGCGGGAGATATGCAGAGTCCCGAGGCAAGAATATTACTATACGTCAGATTGCCGAGAGTTCTTGGAAGTCTTATATGCGGTATGGCGCTCGCCGTGTCAGGCGCGGTCATTCAAGGCGTGCTTGCGAACCGATTGGCATCTCCGAGCATTATCGGTGTAAATGCGGGTGCAGGTCTTGCTGTCACTATTGGCTCGGCATTGGGTATCATAGGTGGCTGGAGGCTCTCTCTGTTTGCTTTTGTCGGTGCATTCTTGACCGTGATGCTTGTCAGTCTCGGAGCAAGAAAATGGGGGGCTTCAAGAGGAACGGTCATATTGATGGGCGTAGCGCTGAACGCCTTGCTCGGCGCGATATCCGATACAGTCACCACCTTCAATCCCGAAATCAGTATACAGAGCCTCGATTTTAAGATAGGTGACTTTTCATCGGTGACTTACGCAAAGCTGATACCTGCCACAGTGATCGTTTTAATATCCGTCTTGATACTCTTGACATTTTCAAACGAGCTTGACGTGCTGACTCTTGGTGACGAAAACGCCAAAGGGCTTGGAATGAATACGAACGTGATGCG
>JBGVLA010000089.1:0-8535 GCA_045124015.1 Eubacteriales bacterium
GATATATTCGTAGAGTATGCGGGTTCGCAGATTTAAGGAGGCGAGATCAATGAAACAGTTTGGAAAGATACTGAAATTTGAATTAAAAGGCTATCTTAGGAATAAAGCCTTTGTTGGAATTACGATATTCCTCGTAGTAGCAATCGCAATTGCTATGTTTATTCCTAATATCGTTTCGGCATTTAAGTCTGACGATGAAGGCGCTACCGAACAGACAGATCTTCCCGTTATGCTTGTGTATGCTGAAGACGAAAGTCTTTCGGGACTTGTCAAAGAATATTTTACCGGAGCATTTACGGGATACAATGTTACCGTAGCGGAAGGTACGATCGACGATGTGAAAGCAAAAATCACTTCAGGTCAAGCAGAATGTGCCTTTGTACTGAATAGCGCTTCCTCATTTACCTACTACGTCAACAATCTGTCTATGTACGATTCCAACGAGGCAATCGCAAGCGGTGTGCTTCAAGAAGTATACCGCGTAAATGCAATGATGCAGAACGGACTGACTCAGGAGCAGGCAAGTGAGATCATGGCTGTTCAGATCGAAAGCAGCACCGAGACGCTCGGTAAGGATCAGATGCAGAATTTCTTCTATACCTATATCATGATCTTCGCCCTGTATATGGTTATTCTTCTTTACGGACAGATGGTTGCGACCAACGTGGCAACAGAAAAAGCTTCGAGAGCTATGGAAGTGTTAGTTACGAGCGCAAAGCCCGCGAGCATGATGTTTGGCAAGGTGCTTGCATCCTGTATTGCAGGTCTTGTTCAGCTTGTTGCTATTTTCGGTTCGGCTCTTGTATTCTATAATATCAACAAATCCGCTTGGGGCGATAATATGATTATCCAGTCGATTTTCAATATCCCCGTGGATCTCTTCGTATTCATGTTGGTATTCTTTATACTCGGTTTCCTGATTTATGCCTTCCTGTATGGCGCGATTGGTTCTACCGCGTCGAAGCTTGAAGACATCAACACATCTGTAATGCCGATCACAGTCCTCTTTATCATAGCCTTCTTTGTCGTTATGTTCTCTATGGCAAGTGGAAGTGTTGATACTGTTCTTATGAAGGTTTGCTCGTATATTCCGTTTACATCTCCCATGGCGATGTTTACAAGAATTTGTATGAGCACGATTGCTTGGTATGAAATTGCAATTTCCATTGCCATTCTGATCGGTTCCACGATCGGTATCGGCGCACTGTCTGCGAAGATCTACCGTGTGGGTGTTCTTCTGTACGGAACTCCTCCGAAGATCTCGACGATAATGAAAACTGTGTTTAAGAAGCAGTAAAAAGTAACCACAAGGAGGAAAGTGATGAAAACAAAAAAGAAAAAAATAATAATTCTTAGTATAGTTGCTGTACTCCTTTTGTTATTGATTGTATGGGTAGCGTGGGAAAACAAGGCTCTTGAGCTGAATTCATATACTGTGGCAAGCGATGAATTACCCGACTCATTTATCGGTTTCCGCATAGCGCAGGTGTCAGATCTTCATAATGCGGAAATGGGTAAGGATAATGAAAAGCTCATATCAATGCTCAAGGATTCTCCCCCCGATATAATAGTTATAACGGGAGACATGATAGATTCCCGAAATACAAAGGTCGATGTAGCTTTGAGTTTCGCGGAGCAGGCGGTAAAGATAGCGCCATGCTATTACGTTACGGGCAATCACGAAGCAAGAGTTGACGAATACAGCGATCTAAAGGATGGGTTATTGGAGTTGGGTGTCAGCGTTCTTGAAGATGCCCGTGTCGATACCGAACTATCGGGAGAGATAATTACACTTATCGGTGTTGATGATCCGAGCTTTCAGACCGATTATCTGTTCGGTGATGATGAGACAGTTATGAAAAGCAAATTGGATGAGCTGACAAGTGAAGAAGTCGGCTATACCGTTCTTCTTTCCCACCGCCCCGAGCTGTTTGATATATACGTCGAAAGCGGTGTGGATCTTATATTCAGCGGACACGCGCACGGCGGTCAGTTTAGAATCCCCTTTATTGGCGGTGTTGTTGCCCCAAATCAAGGCGTATTTCCTAAATACGACGCGGGTATTTTCACAGAAGGAAACACCAATATGGTTGTCAGTAAAGGAGTAGGAAATAGTATTATTCCATTCCGTGTAAACAACCGTCCCGAAGTGATTTTGATAGAACTTACTACGCAAGGAGAATAAGTCGGATGACCTTTTATGATGAACAATTACAAAACCTTCAACAGCAAGTGGCAAGAAAAGCACACTTGGAAACTGTATTGAGAGATTTACATAATCAAAAGAAAGAGCTTGACATAAAGGTTGCAGATTTGAATCGTGCCAAGCAGGATGAGCAAACAGATGTTGATCGTCTTGAAGGACGTAGCCTTGCCGCCTTCTTTTATGCAGTTGTCGGAAAGAAAGAAGAAAAGCTTGACAAGGAGCGCAGGGAAGCCTATGCTGCGTCCGTTAAATATGATGCGGCTATTAAAGAGCTTTCGGCAGTAGAGGAAGATATTGCTCGATATGAAAGCGAATTGCGAGGACTATCTGGGTGTGAACAGCGCTATGCAAGTATTCTCAAAGAGAAAGCCGCAGCCATTAAGGATTCGGGAAAACCCGAGGCAGAAGAAATGCTTCACCTTGAGGAGCAGATCGCATATCTTGAGAGCCAAAAGAAAGAGATAGGCGAAGCGATCTCAGCCGGAAATAAGGCAATGAGTATTGCCGAAGAAGTGATGGCTAAATTGGACGACGCAGAAGGGTGGGGAACTTGGGACATCCTCGGCGGCGGACTTCTTTCCGATCTCGCAAAGCACAGCTCGCTCGATGAAGCTCAAGAATTGGTGGAAACACTTCAAGTGCAGCTTCGCCGCTTCAAGACAGAGCTTGCTGACGTGACCATTCACGCAGATCTGCAAGTGAGTATTGACGGATTTATGCGCTTCGCGGATTACTTCTTTGACGGTCTTTTTGCCGATTGGGCGGTTCTCGATAAGATTGAAGAATCACAAAACGAAGTGAGAAATACGATACGTCAGATTGAAAAGGTGTTGGAGAAATTATCGTCAATGATGCGTAAAGCTGACAAGGAGCAAGCCAATACCAAGGCTCAACTGAATGATCTGATCGTAAAAGCAAAGATATAGTTTAGGCTACAAGAATAGCTGTGGAGGAAAAATGGAAGGTATATTCTATGTAATGTTCTTTCTCGTGATCGGAATGTTTATTTTTGTTTTCGTGAAGAACATAAGTGAATGGGTTAATAACAATAATTCACCGAGATTATCGGTGGACGCCAAAATAGTGGATAAACGTATGGCGACACACCACCATCACAGCAACGGTCATCATCACCTTTCTCACACCTACCACATCACGTTTGAGGTACAGAGTGGCGACCGTATGGAGCTGAAGGTGCCGAGAAGCGAGTTCGGTCTGCTCGTCGAGGGCGATGAGGGTGTGCTGTCATTTCAAGGAACACGTTATCTTGGGTTTGAGAGAAAGTATTGATTGGAGGAAACATAATGAAAAAGATTATCATACCGATAATTGTCATTGTCATACTCGCAGGGTTAATTCTTGGTGGTTACTTTGTTATCGACAGCCTATTCCCGAAAGCTGATCCAATCAACGTTCCTTCTGCAAACTCCGTGGTGTCAATGGCGGTCAAAAAGAACGAGAATCGGAATGACGGAGATCTGCGCGAGATAGAAGATACTGATGTTGATAGTTTTTTATCGAAACTCTCTGAGGCAGAGCCCACACGCAAAATGAGTGTGCAGGACAGCCCCGATGCTAAAACATACTATGAAATTGCGGTCAAAACCAACGAGAGAACACATTACTTTTACGTTTATTTTGAAAATGGAGATTGCTACGTTGAGATTCCCTACGAAGGGATTTATACCGTAGATAAAGGACTTGTTAATCTACTTCCCACATGCAATTATCGTAACGATGAAAAAGTAAAGATAATCAACACCGAATCGGATATTGATGTCGAGCAGTTAAAAGCTCATTATGACAACGGCGGCATCATCGTCGTTAGAGATTGGCAACTTGCCAATGATGTTGAAACCATTGTAAGAGATACAGAAGCAAGCGAACACGACGAAAAGGATCTCGCAACGGTATTTTGCAAATGTAAATCCGGCGCTCCCTATACGGGTGTTGTTCAAGGAAACACCTCTGACTTGGAGAGCGACATCGACGATATGGTGGCAAGAGCTAAAAGTGAGCAGTAAGGAGAATACAGAATGAAATGCCCGTATTGCAACAATGAAATGGAAAAAGGACTTATTCAAAGTCCGCAAGAGATAAGTTGGTTGAAAGGCGAAAAGCGCAAAATGTTTGGTCGAGCAGAATTTCACAAGGATTCTGTTGTTCTGTCAGAGCTGTCATTTATGAAAGGCTCGGCTTGCATCGCCTATAACTGCCCTAACTGTCAGAAGATAGTCATTGACTACGCTGACAGTAGCACAGATCTAAACTACAAGGAAAATTAAGTAATAACAACAAACAGTAAATTTAAAGGAGGACGCATAATGAAATGCCCTTATTGTCAAAAAGAAATGCGCTTTGGACATATATCTGCAAGCAACGTATTGGCTTGGACTCCCGATGGTGAGTCTGCTGATGGATTTACCCGTTGGGCAAGAAGTGAAAACAGCGTTCTTCTTGGAAAATGGTATGGTCTTGTTGATGCTTCGGTAGATGCCTATTTGTGTGATGATTGTCAGAAGATCATCATTGATGTACCCAAGCCGAAGGAGAAAAACAAAAAATGAACCTTTATGAACAATACATAAAAAACAAATTCGACCTCTCCGCCTTTGGCATTGAGAGGGGCGAGAGCAGAAGCGACTACTTCTGCTCACCGAAAGGCGCAAAGATTATCGGTTGGACGGGCGTGGACGGTATTCACTACTGCACGATAAAGGCTCTTGGCGAGATCGTATTTGCGGTTGAGCCGATGGGATACGCAGGTCGTCACGCTTTCCCCGTAGCCGAGAATTTTGAGGATTTTCTACGACTTCTTATGGCTTGCGGTCACGAAGCATATATCGAGCAGGCACACGCTTGGAGTCGGGAGCAGTACGATAATTTTGCAAAGGAAAATCCTATTACAACGATAGCTAATGAGCAGAAATTGTATTTGCAGAATGAATATGGTCTATCCCCGATTGACGATCCGTACAACTATCTGAAAACGATTTACGATAACTTTGATTTCAGCACTGTTCCGTATAAGAAGGATTACTACGAATACGTACCAAAAGAAGCAATGCCCTTGCCTAAAGAGTGGAAGGTATATTTTTCTCTCCACGACCGCAAGGGTGGCGAGAGAGCCGGAGAGGAATTTCCGCTGAACACAACGTTCTCTTGGGCAGAATATGAATGGCTTATTCCTTCTGCATATATATGTTCTAAAGGCTTGGTTCTTGATGTGTTTGCCGAAGCCGATAGCGACAAGGTACACACATTTCTGTTCAAGTGGATGTTTGCCGAGGAAGATGAGTCGAAACTGACGGACGAGCAACGTAATCAAATCATGCAAGAAAATCCGCTTGCCTTTGATTATCGCTCTTGGATTGAAGTGAACGGAACACGCATCAGCGAAAAGCAAGGCAGAGGAAACGGTTGGGTGCAAGGATACGAAATGTACCAATCTGAGTCTATGAGAGATATTCTCGACCACTATGGACTAAGCCTTGATAAGTGTTGGATTTGGCGGCGTATGAGCTTTCCGTGGGCAACCAAGACAAAACCGAGCATCAAGAGCCTTGCATTGAAATTAGAGCAACGCCCGGTATCCATTATTGGAGAACGCTTCAGCGTGACTAATGTAGGTCAGCAGATCAAGTTTATTCACCCCGTTTCAAACGCGGCACATACGCTGACCGTTACTGACTATGAACAAGATACAATGAGCTTTGACCGTCAGTTTTCGGACGGATACGAGCATCCAACTCATCTGACAAAGATGGCATATGCGCTTGAACCCGAACTGACGAATATGCAGTTTTCAGTAAGCGATACCAAACAGAGTGATGCACCGAAAAAGACAAAGATAAGTGCGCCGAATAGCGACTTTGCAAGTGCTATTGCCATCATAGGCGGTGCAGACGGCCCCACCTCTGTGATTGTGGGCGTTCCAAGAACCGAAAAGAAGCTCCACGCAGCTTGCTCAGCTCTAACATTTGAGCCACAAAAGAAGGTGGAGTGGAAAATGACATTCAGAGAAAAGACGGTGGAGGATTTTGAAATTCAAATAAAGGAGTGATAAGGGAATATGAAATGGATTCGCGCGAAACTACCAATTATTATTCCGATAATCCTTGTTATAGCTTTGGCAGTAGTGTGTGTCAATCTGTGGCAACATAAAACGATTGAAGAAAATGATTTGAAGGTAATGTGCAAGAGTAGTGTAAATGCCGCTATGGAGCATTTTGAAAATTACCAATCAAACGGAAACGAAGTAGAATACATTTCGGGTGTGGCTGAGTTCCGCGCGTATATGACAACATATCTTTGTCTTACGGATGAGCCAAGCGATGCTGACTATACTTGGTGCAATATTCTTTATGGCTATATGACAATGAAACCGGAAGAAGTTAAAGCTAACATTTCCGACCTTATTGATGCTCTTGAATATCTCGCAGAGGATTATGACCACCCTAACGGATTTAACTTAATCAACGCTCTTAACAATAAAATTGCCGCTGAGTAACGGAGGTGCAGTATGAAAAAAGTTTGTGTGTGGTTAGGAATTATTTCCGCAATCGTCCTTTTGATAACATTGGGCGTTGTAGGAGTAAAGCTACTTGACGGAAATTATGATACTATTATAGAAGTATATTTAACAGGGATTTCTTTTGTAATCCTGCTCGGCTCTATCGTTGGCTACAAGCTAATTGGCAGCCGTTGTCCGCATTGTGGCAAGGTCAATGATACTCTGCTTGGCAAGTCCAAATTCTGCCCCCACTGCGGAAAGGAACTCTAAAAACGACAATCAACCGAAAGGAGAGCAATATGAAAAAGGATAAGAAAAGTTCCGAAAATCAGACACATTATATGCCTATCGGTATGTGTTTGGGAATTTCGATTGGTGTTGCAATAGGTGTTGCTACCGATTACCTTTCTATCTGTATGCCTATTGGATTGAGTATCGGAATGTGCATTGGAGCGTTAATTGATGCACAAAATCGCAAAAAATCAAAAGACAACTCCGAGGATAGCAACGACGAAGAATAAAACTGATTGAAAGCGAGGTGATCCCTTGAAAATAACAAGATTTTACAACCCCGAAATACCGTATAGCCTTCACGATATGAACGTGATTGAATTTGAGATAAACGGCGACAATCTCATAATGAGAACTCAATCGGGTATGGTGAGAACCGCACCAAATTGGGATCAAGTTGACGGATACCTCGAATTTCTCGATCTGAATTGGGATTATTGCTATGCTACCGTGTGCGAAGGTTACTATGGCAATCTCGGCACTTACGAGGGCAAGACCTTCAAGAAAATGTATCTCAAAGATTTTATTGCCGAGTTTCAGAACGCAGGCTTCTCCATCACGGACGAATACTACGGTCAAGATCGTGCGTTCTATACGGGATATTTCCACAAGGGCGGTACTATGGGTGAGTGTACCATTGAGATATACCATAACAACATTATGTTCTACGAGCAGACCGATGACACCCGTGAAATGAAAGAAGTCGTATTGAGTGCAGACGGAGAGCTGTCGCTCTATTTAGTACCTGCCGACGTTGCGGATAACCTTGCTACGGTTGCAAATGAGTTTGCTTTCAACTACGTATGGCACGGCGAGAAAAGCGGTAAGTTCTTGCTGCTCTGCGGATAACAGTACGGCGCGGTGTTTGATGAAACAGATTTTATCGAATATTTGAACACGGTACTCTATCCCGATAAGCCATCGAAAAAGCTCAAAACCTTCAAGGCAGCCGATGACGAGGACTTGCCACAGGAATATCGTAAATATCCGTACTATAACTTTTAAGGAGAAGCATTATGCTGAACACGCCATTTGGAACAATCAAAATAATAGCTGACGGCATAATGCTCGACTACGAAGCCATACCGTTTAGCAGTCAAGTTCGTTCTATTGTTGCAAAACCGCTTGCAGGATGTTACAGAATAACTATTCCGACCGAGAATTATCATAATATCCGTTGTGAGCTTGAATGGAGCTGTGAGCCGATTGAAAACACGGGTTCTTCGGGAGAGCGTTTCTTATGCTCCGAATATGAACGAGGAAAAACCATTTTGACAATCGGTGCTGAGGACGAAAACGATGCTTATGAAACTGTCCGTTATGAGAATGGTATGGGCTACAATATAGTTCAACCAACGGAGAGCGTTGTGTTCGGAATTGCTTGGACAACCGACCACGAAGATGGTGATGTTCGCACTTGGCTTGCGGCTGATCCGAGCTGAAAGGAATGGCAATAGCTAAATGATATGGGAAAGTTAATTATCTTTAATCTAATTCTTATAGCCATAATTGCACTCGGATTATG
>JBGVLA010000090.1:0-5261 GCA_045124015.1 Eubacteriales bacterium
CACCGTTCGCAATATGGTGGAAGCAAACAGAATCGTAGCGTCGGCCTGCGATTATCCGCTCCACATTGGCGTTACGGAAGCGGGAAGAGGAGATTCCGGCAAGCTGAAATCTGCTATCGGTATCGGTACGCTTCTTTGCGAGGGTATAGGAGACACGATCCGCGTTTCTTTGACCGATTCTCCCGTCAAAGAAATCGAGGCAGGTAGAGCGATTTTGAGGGCTTGCGGACGCTCCAAAGAAAATTATATCAATGTCGTTTCTTGCCCGACTTGCGGTAGAACCAAAATTGATCTGATTCGCATTTGCGAAGAGCTTGAACCCAAGCTTCGAGATATTCCCGTCAATCGCAAAATTACCGTGGCTGTCATGGGTTGCGTTGTAAATGGTCCCGGTGAAGCGGCAGAAGCCGATTTGGGTGTTGCAGGCGGTATTGGAGAAGCAGTTCTTTTTTCTCACGGAAAAATTCTGCGCCGTATTCCCGAAAACGTTCTTGTGGACGAGCTTGTGAAAGAAGTTAAAATGCTTGCAGAAAAGGATTAAACATTAAGGAGAACAAAATGGCGTCCAAAACGCTGATTGAAGTTTTTTCACGCTATCTTCCTGACGGAGAAAACCGTCGTTTGATGGAAACTTCCACTCTCGTCGGGAATATGCGTGTGGATAAGAATTTACGTATGATGGAGCTTGATTTTTCAAGCTCCTCGCTTATATCAAAAGCAAGATTATATAAACTGGAAGCGGATATTGCCAAAGCATATTCGCTTCGTTCCGTTCGCCTTTTTCCGAAATATCCCAAGGAATTATTCACAGAAACCTATTTTTCGGAAATTATGAGCGAAGCGTATCGAACGAACCTCATTTCTCGCAGTTTTCTGCAAGATTACCAAGCTTTTTTTGACGGCTTTCAGATCACGATCGAAATTCCGTTTAATGATGGCGGTGTGAATTTTATCGAATACAATCATATCGGGAAAAAAATCGCCGATATTCTATTCAAAGAATTCGGATTGGAGTACGAGATCAAATTCAAAAAGAAGGAAGGCTTTGTATTCGATCGCACAACCGCCATGCAAGAACAATTAAAAAAATTCAAAGCCTCTGCACGCCCTGCGATATCCGAACGTACACACCAAGCATCCAACACAAATATACCTGCCGAAGCTGCAGAAGTACCAATAAAACGTACAAGTGTGTATGACACTGCCAATCCAATGTTTACGGATGAAAACGGACATACGCACATCGGCAATAGTGTATTTGATTTTGAAGGTGCACTCCCACTGATCGGAGAACCATTTGAGATCACACCATCACCGATTTTTTATATGACGAAACCACAGCCTATTGTCATTGCTGTTGGTGAAATTCTTGGCAAGGAAATCGCTGAAAGAAAAACAAGAGGGAAGTATAAGGTTGAATTTTGTGTAACCGACTACGAAGCGACCGTCATGATCCGCACAGGCGTTACAGATGATGAACTTCCTCTCTATCAAAATCTTTCCGACGGCATGCAGGTCGCTGTTCGCGGTAATTTGCACATCGATTCCGAATTCGACGGAGAAATCGTTATAGAACCGTATGCCATTATGCAGATCAAAAAGATCGATCGTTCTGATGATGCGGAGGAAAAACGCGTAGAATTGCATTTGCACACCAATATGTCTCAAATGGATGCGATCATACCACCTGATGTTGCTGTCAAAACGGCGTACCGTTGGGGACATCGAGCAGTTGCTATTACGGATCACGGTAACGTGCAAGGTTATCAAGAAGCCATGAAAGCCGCCGGAAAGCTTGGTATGAAGGTTATTTACGGTATGGAAGCTTACTTTGTCAACGACGAAGCCAAAGCAATTTACGGTGATAGCAAGACTACATTTGAAGATGAATTTGTCGTATTTGATATTGAGACTACAGGTCTTTCTCCGATCACTTGCAAGATCACGGAAATCGGTGCTGTGCGTGTTAAAAACGATGAAATTCTCGCCGTCTTTAACACCTTTGTCGATCCTGAAATGCCAATTCCCGAAGAAATTACGACCCTTACAGGCATCACCGACGATATGGTGGCCGGCGCACCCAAAACCGAAGAAGCTATCAAAATGTTCTTGGATTTCATCGGAGATCGTATGCTTGTAGCACACAACGCATCCTTTGATATCAGCTTTATTCGAAAAGCCGCACAAGACTATGAGCTTGCTTTCAATAATCCATATCTGGATACCGTCTCCATGTCTCGTTTTGTAAATCCGGACTTAAAAAAGCATAAGCTCGATGCGATCGCCGAATATTTTGGCTTGGGTGATTTCAATCATCACCGCGCTTCCGACGATGCTGAGATGTGTGCACGGATTTTCTATCGAATGGTCGCTAAACTTCAAAATGACGGTGTATCTACACCATCCGAAATGTCTGCTGCCATGTCGGACCGCACAGACCCTCTGAAGCTTAACACCTATCATTTGATCCTGCTCGTAAAAAATAAAACAGGACTCAAAAATCTATATAAGCTGATCTCCAGCAGTTACCTTACATATTATAAAAAACGTCCCCGTATTCCCAAGACACTTTTGGAAGCACACCGCGAGGGGCTTATCATTGGTTCCGCCTGTGAATCCGGAGAGCTTTATCGTGCAATACTTGAAAATAAACCTTGGGATGAGCTTGTTTCCATTGCCAATTTTCACGATTATCTTGAAATCCAACCGCTTTCCAATAACCGTTTTTTAATTGCCAACAAAACGGTATCCGGAGACGAAGAACTCAAAAAAATCAACCAAACGATCGTTAAGCTTGGTGAAGAAACAGGGAAACCGGTTGTAGCAACCTGTGATGCACATTTTTTGGATAAAACCGATGAGATATATCGAAAAATTTTGTTGGCAGGAATGAAATTCGACGATGCGGATCGAGATATTGGACTGTATTTTCGAACGACTAAGGAAATGCTTGCTGAATTTCAATACCTTGGAGAAGAAAAAGCATATGAGCTGGTCGTTACCAATGCCAATAAGATTGCGGATATGTGTGAAGATGGCATTCGACCGTTTCCCGATGGCACATTTACTCCCAATATGGAAGGTGCAGAAGAAGATCTTCGCCGAATTTGCTACGAAAGAGCGACATCGCTTTATGGAAATCCGCTTCCCGATATTGTCGAGGTTCGTCTCGATAAAGAATTGACATCCATTATCAAAAATGGTTTTGCGGTTCTTTATATGATTGCGCAAAAGCTTGTTTGGTACAGCGAACAACAAGGCTACCTTGTAGGTTCTCGTGGCTCTGTTGGATCGTCATTTGTTGCCTCTATGGCAGGTATTTCAGAGGTAAATCCTCTGCCTCCTCATTATTATTGTCCTACATGCCAATATACGCAATTCATTGTTGATGGCTCTTACGGATCAGGATTTGACCTCCCCGATGCGAAATGTCCCTGTTGCGGTGCAGCGCTGAAAGGCGATGGACACGATATTCCGTTCGAAACATTCCTCGGATTTTACGGAGATAAATCTCCTGACATCGACCTTAATTTTTCCGGAGAAGTTCAAGGCAAAGTTCATAAATACACAGAAGAGCTTTTCGGTGCGGAAAACGTTTTCCGCGCAGGAACGATCGGTGGTGTAGCAGATAAAACTGCATACGGCTACGCGATGAAATATGCTGAAGAAAGAGAACTGCATCTTTCAAAAGCAGAAACCAATCGCTTGACAAAAAAGTGTATCGGCGTTAAAAGAACCACCGGACAACACCCCGGAGGAATCGTTGTTGTACCTAAGGAATATGATATCTACGACTTTTGTCCTGTTCAGCATCCCGCGGATGACCCTAATTCCGATATCGTTACAACACATTTTACCTTTGAATATCTTCACGATACGCTTTTGAAGCTTGACGAGCTTGGACACGATATTCCGACCAAATACAAATATCTTGAACGTTTTTCCGGGATGAATGTCATGGAACTTCCCATGAACGACCAAGAGGTCTATGAACTTTTCCGCTCAACCAAAACACTCGGCGCAACTCCCGAGGAAATTGGTGGATGTAAAATCGGTACGCTCGGTCTTCCTGAATTCGGAACGGCATTCGTTATGCCGGTCGTTATTGAAGCAAGACCTAAAAACTTCAATGACCTTCTTCAGATCTCAGGACTTACACATGGAACCGGATTATGGCTGGGAAATGCTCAAGATCTGATCAAAAACGGTGTCTGTGATATTTCTAAGGTCGTAGGTACGCGAGACAGTATCATGCTTGCGCTCATTCGATATGGACTTGATAACAGCATGGCTTTCAAAATCATGGAATTTGTTCGGAAGAATAAGGCGGGCAAGCCGCTTCCGGATAATATGTTGGAAGCGATGAGAGCAAAAAATGTAGATGAATGGTACATCGATAGCTTGACCAAAATACGCTACATGTTCCCAAAAGCACACGCAGCCGCATATGTTATGAGTGCGATTCGCCTTGGTTGGTTTAAGGTACATATGCCGATCGTATTTTACTGCGCTTATTTCAGCGCGGCACCCGACGGATTCGATGGGTTCATCGCCGCCAAAGGGAAAGGGCAAGTTGTAAAACTGATCGATGAAATTAAAAAGAAGGATAAAAAAGAGCGTACACAAAAGGACGATGCAACCGTTGCCGCCATGCAGATCGCATTGGAAGCATTGGGACGCGGATATCGCTTTTTACCTGTGGATCTTTACAAATCTGATGCTCGCATGTTTATCCCTGAAAACAATGCCATTCGATTGCCCTTTGGCAGTTTACCTGGTCTTGGAGAAGCCGCAGCACTCAAATTACAAGAGTCTCGTGTCGATGGGGAATATCTATCAATTGAGGACTTGAAGCAACGAACCGGTATCTCCAAAGCCGTAATCGAAATCCTCGATGAAGGCGGCGTGCTTGCCGGTCTTTCCGAAACAAATCAGATCAGATTGTTTTAATCATCATGCCAATGGTTTTGTAAAATCACACAAAAAATATTTCTTTTCACACCAAAAATATGAAAAAATATGCAAAAAACTCTTGTAAATCGGCTAAAATAATGCTATACTATTATAGAAAATTTATCTAATTTTTTTGTATAAGGAAGGTATTTAGAATGAATAAAACACAATTGGTGGATGCTATCGTAGCAAAGACCGGTCTTAAAAAGAAAGATGCGGAAATGGTGCTTGCAGCAACCATTGAATCTGTTACAGAAGCACTCGCAGCAGGCGATAAAGTTCAACTCTCCGGCTTCGGTTCCTTTGAT
>JBGVLA010000091.1:0-4979 GCA_045124015.1 Eubacteriales bacterium
TGGGCATATTTTGCATGGTGATTACCTTTCTTTAAGGGTTAATGGAATATAAAATTGATCAGCGCGATCAAATACGTGATCGGATTGATTTTGGTGCAGAGTTGAACAACGAACGAATTTGCAATTTCCATTACAAAAACCGTAGGCCATTTTTCCATCAAAGTCGGAAGCAAGAATTGCACAAAGATATTTGTGATGGACCAAGTCCAGAAAAAGCCGTTCAAAAGTCCAAAAATTCCGCCTAAAATACCGTTCACCTGTTTCAAAACGGGTAATTTTTCAATCAATCCATTCAAAAGAAACAACAAAAGCTTCATAAGAAGCGTTCCAATGATAAAGGTCAAAACAAATGCGATGGCAGAAGCGATCATAACGGCAATCGCATGGTCTAAAATAAGCTTTGCGGCATTGATCGTTGCTTCGTCGCCGAAAACTGCAATATTTTCTTTGATCTGCGAAAAGGAGAGAGCCAGGCGATCAAGAAAAGTCATACTCTTGGCATATGGGTCTTCATAAAGCATATCGTTCAAAATAGGAAGCTTTATGATCAATTTTGCAAGAAGAAAATATAATTTATTTGCCAAGGTAAAGGAAACGATATACGAAATAAATTTGCTGAGTGTTCGTATCAATCCATGCTTATACCCAATAAAAGCACAGATCGCAAGAATCAATGCAAGTATGATATCAAAAAGGACAGACATAACAACCTCCATTATTCAGTGGGACAAACACGTTTGGTCTCTGATGCATAGCAAAGAAGTATACTTTTGTCGTCTAAAATGTAAAATGCGAGAGCACCGCTTGAGATCGGCTTCGCTGCGATCGGATCTCCATCAAAATCATAAATGGATACTTGCGATTCCGACAAAAGATAGATCGCATCTTCATGAACCTTCGCATCCAGAATACTCTCTTCTGCGGAAAGAGACAGTCGTTGCTTGCCATTGCTTTGGTAAAGCAAGACATCTCCCTGCGAAGTCAGAAGCAGAAGTGAATTTTGATCCACATAATAGGTCAAGGGCTCGGCTGCAAGGGCGATCGTTTCAGCGATTTCGCCATTCTGAGAGCAAAAGCAGATTGCTCGATCAAGAAGAATAAAAGATCTTCCGTTTTCAAAAAAATCGGCGGCAAGAGGCTTTCTGCCGTGAAAGGCCTCATTTTGCAAAAGCTCTCCTTTTTTCAAATTCCAAAAATCATATCGCGTATAATAGGCGCCATCCGAGCCGACAAGTGAAAGCACTGACAAGGTCCTTCCGTCATCGGAAATCGCCATATCGATCACGATGCCGCCCGAGCTTTCGAGAATTTGCTGTGTCTTGAAATCCGAATCCACAAAGCAGATCTCCGTACCCTTTTGCGATTTCAAACAAACCGCAAGTGAGCCTGTCTTGGAAACGCAAGCTTTTGCGATCGAACCCGAAAAGGATAACGTCTCTGCCTTTCCAAAGGAATGAAAAAGCGTTAGTGTTTCACCACCGGGAACATAAGCCGCAAGGTATTTTCCATCGGAATGCACCGCGGGATTCCCTTTTTCCAGATCCGCTCGGTATTGCAGATCCCCTGCAAGATCGTAAAGCGTCATCTTGCCTTCTCCAAGAACGGCAAGATCGTCATGATAAAGTGCAAAAGAGGAGCCGCCACCGACGGCATAAGCGATATCCTCGTATCGTTTATCGAGCGTCGCAGGGTTGACGTTCATATATTTTACAAGATAACGA
The DNA here is from genome assembly GCA_045124015.1 of Eubacteriales bacterium. Taxonomy (GTDB): domain Bacteria; phylum Bacillota; class Clostridia; order Oscillospirales; family CAG-272; genus QALR01. The sequence continues at coordinate 1,722 of JBGVLA010000091.1, forward strand.
AAATGAACGCCACGCATAGAGCCGTTTCCAAAAAGGACGGCAAAAACGATAAAAAATGCCAAAAGGATCAAAATCAAGAATTTTGCAATACGATATTTATCTGCCAATTTTTTATAATACATACCGTTTTCGGAAGAATTTTCGTGAATTTTTTCTGTGATCCTATTATTCACGTTTCAAATCCTCCTCGGCAAGAATCCCCGCTTCCAAGAAAACACGGTTGAGATAAAGTCCTTCGGGCGGTGCCGTTCTACCCGCATCGTCGCGGTTGCCGCCCTCAATAACAGAGGGGAGCTTTTCAAGCGGAATACGTCCCTCGGAAACTTCAAGGAGTGTGCCGACGATGATCCTTACCATATTATATAAGAAGCCGTCGGCAGAAACATATATTTTGATAAGAGAATTTTCATATTCAACGCGCAGATCGGTGATGGTCCTCACCGTATCGGCAATATCGCTTCCGCTTGCCATAAAGGCTCGAAAGTCATGCTTGCCGATAAACATTTTCGCGGCGGCTTGCATCTTTTCGATATTGGGTCTTCGGAAATAATACAAGGCGCGGTCGGAAAGAAACGGATTTCTCGTTTCTCCGTTCCAGATGAGATACATATACTCTTTGCCGCTGACCTTTCTGCGGATAGAAAAATCATCGGGAACGCGAATGCTTTTCTGAACGGAAATGTCATTTGCGAGATAAGTATTCATCGCGCGCGGAACCGCAGAATCCGGGATACGAGATGTGCCATGCTCTTCGATGACGGCAAGGTATTCATTGGCATGAACACCGCTATCTGTTCGGCTGCATCCCGTTACAAGACAGGGAGAGGCGAAAATCTTCTCCGCCGCACGACCAAGCGCACCCTGCACGGTCTCGCCGTTCGGTTGCACCTGAAAGCCGCAGTAATTGGTTCCAAGATAGGATAATACGAGCAGATGTTTCATTTCGCATCCCTCCTTTCAAAATCGTATCAGATAGAATAAAATGGGAAAAAGTGATTGAGAAGCAGAATACCTGCGAAAAGCACGATCACAGCGCCTGCCGCGATATAATCACGACCGGAAAAATGCAAAATCGTCATACGGGTCCTGCCCTCACCGCCACGGTACGAGCGACATTCCATCGCCGTTGCCAGCTCCTCTGCACGGCGGAACTGCGAGATAAAGAGCGGAATGAGGATCGGCACGAGCGCCTTTGCGCGTGCGATCAGATTGCCGGATTCAAAATCCGCACCGCGTGCTTTCTGTGCATTGATGATCTTCTGCGTTTCTTCGAGCAATGTCGGAATAAAGCGAAGCGCCATCGTCATCATCATGGCAAAGGTATGCACGGGGATCTTGATCTTATTCAGGGGAGCGAAAAGCTGTTCGATGGCGTCCGTCAGCGAAATGGGCGACGTCGTATACATCAGAATGACGGTACTGCCTGCCATAAGCAGGATGATACGGAGCGACATCAGAAGCGCACGAATCACACCTTCAAGATAAATGGTGAGTCTTCCAAGCTTCAAAAGAACGGTTCCATCCTCTCCTGCATTCCAAAAAAGGTTTAGAATCGTAGTAAATATTAAAATGAAAATGAGCGGCTTTAAGCTCTTGAAAATCGTGCGGAACTGAATTCCCGAAACGAGGATGATGCCAGCCGTAAATAGCACAATGAGTGCAAAAGAGGTAACACCCTTTGCCACAAAAAGAAGTACGATATAGGCAACGCAAAGGATGAGTTTCATTCGGGGATCCATGCGATGCAAAAAGGAGTTGCCCGGAAAATACTGACCGAGGGTGATATCTTTTAACATACGGCTCCCTCCTTTACAAGGCGCGCGATCTCTGCTTTTGCCTGTGCTACGGTATAAATATCGGTTCTAACCTGATAACCGCGGTTTCTCAGCTCTGTCATGAGCTTGGTTACCTGCGGAACGGCAAGACCGACAGATTCCAGCTCTTCGGATTTGCTGAAGACCTCGGCAGGTGTGCCGTACATAAAGGGCTTGGAATCGCTCATGACGAGGATTTTTTGACAGTAAACCGCCATATCCTCCATGCTGTGGCTGATCATGATGACCGTGGAATCCGTCGATTTTCTGTATTCCACGATACGGGAAAGGATCTCATCACGGCCCCTGGGGTCAAGTCCTGCCGCGGGCTCATCGAGAATAAGGATCTTCGGGCGCATCGCCATCACGCCCGCAATCGCAACGCGGCGTTTCCAACCACCCGAGAGATCAAAGGGAGATTTATCAAACATATCCTCTGTAAGACCGACAAGAGACGCAGCCATGCGGACGCGTTCATCGATCTCGCTTTCAGAAAGTCCCATGTTTTTAGGTCCGTAAGCGATATCTTTATACACAGTTTCTTCAAAAAGCTGATATTCGGGATATTGGAAAACAAGACCGACCGCAAAGCGCACGTTGCGAATTTTCTTCGGTTCTTTCCAAATGTCCTTATCCTCTACGAGTACCACGCCCTCGGACGGCTTCAAAAGACCGTTTAACATCTGCGAAACGGTGGATTTGCCCGAGCCCGTATGCCCGATGATACCCGTTACGATCTTTTCTTCAAAGGAAATGTCAATGTTATTGACGGCGACCTTGCAAAATGGCGTATTTTTGCTGTAGACATACGATACGCCGCGTAATTCTGCTGCGTTCATATTATTTTTTCTCCAAACTTTGTTTTTTCATATAGGCTTCGATGGCGTCTGCGCTTTCCGAAACGGTGAGCGTATCCTTAGCGATCTTGATGCCGTCTCGGTCAAGCTCGAGCATCAGCTCTGTTACCTGCGGAACGTCAAGACCGATCTTTTTGAGCGTATCCACAGAGGAAAAGACCTCTCGCGGTGTACCGTCTAAAAGTACTCTGCCCTCGTCGATCACGATGACACGGTCGGCGCGGATCGCTTCTTCCATATAATGCGTGATATGCAGAATGGTCGTGCCAAAATCGCGGTTGAGCTTTTCGATCGTAGCGAGCACGTCGTTTCTGCCTCTCGGGTCGAGCATCGCCGTGGATTCGTCGAAGATGATGATCTCGGGTCGAAGCGCGATGATGCCGGCGATCGCAACGCGTTGTTTTTGTCCGCCCGAAAGCTGATGGGGTGAATGCTTAGCGAAAGCACTCATGCCAACGATCTCGAGTGCATCATCCACACGCTTACGGATCTCCTTGGGCGGAACGCCGATATTTTCGGGACCAAACGCCACGTCTTCTTCAACAATGGTTGCAACGAGCTGATTATCGGGATTCTGAAAGACCATG
>JBGVLA010000092.1:0-4068 GCA_045124015.1 Eubacteriales bacterium
GCATTCCTCAAGTGGATTCTATTCTTTCGGGTATGGGAATCTCCGATGAGGACCTCGAAAATATGGAAGCCGAAATGGAAGGGCTTCTCAATCCGCAGGTTGAAGATTTTGACGAGGACGCAGATGAAGATGAGGAGAAAAATGATAGCCGTACCCCCTCCTTGGACTTCGCAAAGATCTTTGGAAATTTGCCGTTTATGAATCCGCAAGGCAAGGCAGAGAAGCCTGAAGAAGCAAAAAATAGCAAGGATGAGAAGAAAAAAACCGATAAAAATGCAAAAAAAGCAGAAAAAAATCGAAAATTTCTCTCCACCTACTGCCGTGATCTGACCCGTGCCGCAAGAGAAGGGAAGCTCGATGCCGTTATCGGACGCGAACGCGAAACGGCTCGCGTGATGCAGATCCTTTCCCGCAGACAGAAGAACAACCCCTGTCTCATCGGTGAGCCGGGTGTCGGTAAAACTGCCATTGCAGAGGCTTTGGCACAAAGAATCGCGGAAGGAAACGTCCCGTATAAGCTTCGAGACAAAGAGGTACATCTCGTTGACCTTACCTCCCTTGTAGCAGGAACACAGTTCCGCGGACAGTTCGAAAGCAGAATGAAGAGCCTTATTGACGAGGTCAAAGCGCTTGGAAATATTATCCTTGTAATCGATGAAGTTCACAGCATCGTCGGTGTCGGCGATTCTGAAGGCAGCATGAATGCGGCAAATATCCTGAAGCCCTCGCTTTCCCGTGGCGAAATTCAGCTCATCGGTGCGACGACGCTTACCGAATACCGCAAATATATCGAAAAGGATTCTGCTTTGGAACGCCGTTTCCAACCTGTTATGGTAGAAGAGCCTTCCATTGCCGAGACGAAAAAGATCCTTTCGGGTATTAAGAAATACTATGAGACCTTCCACAAGATCCATGTTTCCGAGGATATCATCGGTCATGCGGTCGAGCTTTCCGAACGTTATATTACAGATCGATTCCTTCCCGACAAGGCGATCGACCTCCTTGACGAGGCTGCCGCTTACGTGGCAATGAATTCTCCTGTTCTTGACCGTGTTGCCATCGTAGAAAATGAACTCAAAAAGCTTGCAGAATCCGCAACCGAGATCGAATCGGAAACGCTACCCGATGCAAACGACACGGAAGCGATGAGCAAGCATTATGAAAAGATCGCTTCCATCAAGGCAAGTCAGCTCAAAAATGAAGAAGAATATGCGAAGCTCAAGGAGCAGATGGCAACGATCCATTTGAAGCTTGAGGATCTTGCGCGCGTGATCGAGATTTGGACGGGTGTGCCCTCAGGCTCTATCACAGCCAATGAATTTGAACGCCTTGTGGGACTTGAAGACCGTCTTAAAAAGCGTATCGTCGGTCAGGACAACGCTGTTTCTGCGGTCTGCCGCGCCATTAAGCGCAATCGTGCAGGTGTTTCATATAAGAAAAAGCCTGCATCCTTTATCTTTGCAGGACCGACGGGTGTCGGTAAGACCGAACTTGTCAAGGTGCTTGCAGAGGATCTCTTTGATACGCCCGACGCGCTCATTCGCCTCGATATGTCGGAATTTATGGAAAAGTATTCCGTTTCTCGTATGGTCGGCTCTCCTCCCGGATATGTTGGCTATGACGATGCAGGTCAGCTTACCGAAAAGATTCGTCGCCGTCCGTATTCCGTCATCCTTTTTGACGAAATCGAAAAAGCACATCCCGACGTGATGAATATTTTGCTTCAGATCCTTGACGACGGTAGAATCACGGATTCCCACGGCAAGGAAGTGAAATTTGATAATTGCGTCATCGTTATGACGACAAATGCAGGTTCACAGGGCGTCTCTTCTTCCATCGGTTTTGGTGAATCGATGACGGCGATCGCAGAAAACAAGACGGAAAAAGCACTTTCAGAATTTTTGCGTCCCGAATTTATCAACCGTGTTGACGAAATCATCACCTTCCGCGCACTTGACAAAGAGAATTTTGCAGAGATTGCTAAGATCATGCTTGGCGACCTTGCGCGTACGCTTTGGGATAAAGGCATCATTCTTCGTTATACCGATGCAGTTCCTACGCATATCGCGGAAAAATCCTTCTCCGCAAAATACGGTGCGCGTAATATGCGTCGATTCATCAGCCGTGAGATCGAAGATATGGCAGCAGAGAAGATCATTTCGGGTTATGAACATGTGATCTCCGAGATCGGCATCGATGTCAAAGACGGTGCATTTGTGATTGATGTAAAATGATGGAACCGAAGATTTTATATAAAGATAAATTTCTTGTCATCGCCGTGAAGCCTGCGGGAATTCTTTCGCAGACCGATAAAACGGGCGACATGGCGATGACGGATATGCTTTCAAAGCTTCTGGATACGACGGTTTTGCCCGTTCATCGTCTTGATCGAGCGGTGGGCGGTGTGATGGTCTTTGCGCTGACGAAAGAGGTGGCAGGGAAGCTTGGCGGTATTCTCGGCTCGGATGCCTTTCGTAAGGAATATCTGACCGTCATCGGCGGAATCCCCTCCGAACAAGAGGGAACGCTTGAGGACTATCTTTTGCATGATGCAAGACGCAATATGACCTCTGTGGTTTCGGCAAAAACGAAGGATGCCAAAGCGGCAAGCCTTTCGTATACGCTTTTGGAAACGCATGAAAAGGCTTCGCTTCTCCGTGTCCTTTTGCATACGGGACGTACGCATCAGATTCGCGTACAGTTTTCCTCTCGTGGAATGCCGATTCTTGGAGACGGAAGATACGGCAGTCGCGAACGCCATGATATCGCGCTTTGGTCGTATAGACTTTCCTTTGTGCATCCTATTACCAAAAAATGTTTAACATATCAAGCGGTGCCCGAAATGACGGCACCTTGGGATCTGTTTTCCGCTTACGATGTTTTGAAATGAAGACCGTGAAAAAAACGGTAGAAAGGTACTTATATATTTTATGAAAAAGTTGCTTTGTTTGCTTTTGGCATTGATGCTTTCGGTATCTCTTTTTGTTTCCTGCGGAAGCGGTACTTCGATTGCCATAGGTGCGCTTCGTTTGGATAATCAGGTTGAAAACCTTTTCAAATTTACCGATGCTGTTTCATATCGTGAAACGCTTACTTATACCGACAAGGATGGCAATCCGACGTTTACGGCGGAATATTATTACGAGGTGGCTGAGGATATCTATTCGGCTTACAATCTCATGGAAACAATTGACGATTATACGTTGTATGCGTATGAAGGTTCCGTTTATACGGAAACGAAGGACGGCATGACGGCAGTTCTTTTGCTCAGCGGCAGTTATCTCGATTTTGTGAATACCTATTTTGCAGCGGATTTTCTGCTCGATGGCGAAACACATATTCAGAGAAGCTCCGAAACAAAAGACGATCTCATCCTGGCGCAATATGAAACTGTTTTGACTCCGCAGCAGCAGGCTCGTGTTTCGGAATTTGGTGTAATAGAAAATGATAAGATCGTATCGAATTATGCGGTTCGCAATTCGATTATTGAATCTATCGAATATTTTTTGGAACGAGATGGTGAACTTACACCTTTGGCGATGCGCAAATTCCACGTTTCCAATGAAAAAGAGGATCGCTTTGGCAGTGTAAAAGCACTTTCTGAAGAAAAGGTAAGTGTGGATTTTGTATTTTTGAACGGGGAAAACCAGGGACGTCATTTTGATGTACCCAAGGGCGTTTATGTCGGTATGGAGATCGGAGCACGTAACTATTCTTTTTATTATGACAAAGATTGTACGATTCCGTATAACCATGCTGAAGCACCGATCACAGAAAACCTCACTTTGTACGTTAGCGAAAAATAATTCAAATTTGTCGAAATATTTTTGATTTTGGTATTGACAAATTCATTGTTTTATGTTATTATAATATCCGTCGCAAGGGAATACCCCAAGCGACGGATGAAAATTGCTGGTGTGGCTCAATGGCAGAGCAGCTGATTTGTAATCAGCAGGTTGTTGGTTCGACTCCGATCACCAGCTCCATATATGGGAGCGTTCCCGAGTGGCCAAAGGGGGCAGACTGTAAATCTGTTGTCTGTGACTTCGGTGGTCCGAATCCACCCGC
>JBGVLA010000093.1:0-21251 GCA_045124015.1 Eubacteriales bacterium
TGGATGCCGCCGATGCCGCGGAGAGTGCCGCGCCGAAGCGTCTGCCGTAATCGAGGCAAACGACCTTATCACATTTTTCAAGGACGGCGCGGGTGATGCCTCGCTTTTCACCGCCGACGACGAGCAAAACGGGGCGCGATACCTTCGTATCGTATACGGGGACGGCATCGTCCGTTTTGTCGGCGGCGATAACGGTATAGCCCTTTTTGCGGAATACGTCGATAAGCTCCGTGGGTTCGCCTGCGGCGATCTCAAAAAGCTCCGATGCGCCTGCCGAGGCGCGGGAAACGACACCTGCGGCAGAGAACCAGTTGCGCTCTCCGACGAGAATGCCGTCCACGCCTGCGGCGTAAAGCGAACGCAGACAATAACCGAAATTATAGGGGTCTTCGATGCCTTCGAGCATCACATAGAAGCCGTTTTCACGGATGTTCATGTTTTCGATCTTACCGATGGTGCGGTCTGTGCAAAGTGCGACGATGCCGCCGTGAGAATTGCCGATGGTGATCTCTTCGAGCTTTTCGGCGTCGACAAATTCGATCGCAAAGCCAAGCTCTGCGGATTTCGCACGCAGAAAGGAAAGCTCGCGCGCTTTGCTTTTCTTTTTTTCTTTGTCAAAGAGTATTTTTTCGATCTTTCTGTCGTTTATGCCGTCCTCTGCGGCGCGGAGAATGGCGCGGATGGAGAACATTCCCTCCATGACGGAGGAATCTACGAATTTTTCGGCTTCTTTTTGCATGGTTTTATGAATTCCTTTTTATGAGATAGTCTTTTTGCGTCAGTCTGTATAGGATGAGCGCGAGTTCTTCGCGCGTGAGTGCATTTTTCGGTTGAAAGGTTCCGTCCGGATAGCCGATCATGATGCTGTAATCGACGGTCTTTTTTGCGTTTTCAAGAAAATGAGCACTGATCTGATCAAAATCAGAAAAGGCTTCGCTTTTTCCCGAGGAGACGGCACCCGAAAGGAGTGAACCGAAAATATCGGCGGCTTCTTCTCTCGAAATATCCGCATCGGGACGGAAGGCATAGTCGCTGTGCAGCTTGATATGACCGCCGGCAACGACTGCTCGTATGTAAGGGAGCGTTTCCTTGGAAATGCTTTGCTCGTCGGCAAATCCGAGGGGGGCGTTTTCATAGTCCTTTGAAGGAAGGGCGAGCAGAAGGGAAAGCGTTTTCGCAAGCTCTGCTCTTGTAACTGTGCGCGCGGGATAAAAATATACGGCACCGTCTTTGGTTTCTGTGGACATCAGTCCGTTTTCCGTAACGGATCGGATCGCTTCCGCCGCATAGCTGTCAAGATCGCAGGGTGGGATATATTCGGCGTGAACGAACATTCCGGAGACTGCGGCATACACTACGGTAAGAAGTACGGTCAGTGTACAGATGGCGGCACCGGCAATCAAAGATACGTTTTTTCTTTTCATTTTTTGTCGTCCTTTCGCATATAATGGGTAATTCCACTATACCATGGATCAGACGCAAATTTGCGCGAAAGCACGCAGAGAAAAAATGAAGTTTTCTGTTATCGGTGTCGGCTCTTGGAGCTTTTTGTGGCAATCTGCGATTCCGTCTTTGAAAAATGCGAGATCGCTTTTTTGATCGCCTTTTTTTGTGCCTTGGTAAAGGCTTCTCGTGTGTTCGCTTTTTTCAGAAAGCGGAGCGCTTCGGGAGGAGACATGATCTGCTGTTGCCTTGGTAAGACGAAGCTTACACGGCGGGAAGGGAAGATGACGATATGCTCGACAGCGATCGGAAATCGACAGCCTGCATGCGTAAAAACTGCAGCGATCGCTTGCTTTTTTTTTGCACCTTCCGCGATGGGATTCGTAAAGGAGATCTGACGGTCATTGCCTGATCGGGTGCGGATCCGTGCGTCCCACGTTTCATCGAGAGGCGTATTTGTGATCCTGCCGTCCTCGCGGCAGATCTTTACGATCACGACGGTTCCACTTAATAGGAGGATATGATCATAGGCATCGTAGACCGTGCCTTTTTCGGTTTTGCGAGGGAGATATTTTCCCGAGAAGATGCTTTTTGCGCCGAATTCGGCAAGCAAGAGCGTATGTACGGTCTTGGGGGTATACATACCGCTTTTGAAAACGGACCGACGGGCGGAAGCATTGCTGATATAAAGAAAAAGCCGCATTAGACCGTACATGGCGGCGAGAAATATGACGCACAGGAAAAACGGAGCGAATATTTCCATTTTGCGACTCCTTTCGTTTGGGACATGATATTCGCATGATAACATGATAAGTTTACCATATTATTATAGAGATTGCAAGACGCGATTGGGAAAAATATTCGCTTTTTCTTGCTTTTTACACGGAAAGGTGATATACTATGATAACAGTTCCCGATTATAACTTTTTGAAGGACGCTGAAAGATTAAAAAGGAGTGATATTTTGATCTATATATTGTCTCGGCTGTTTATCAAAAATGCCGATGAGCTTCCCCTGGCGGAGCGCCGCGCAAGATACGGTTCTCTTTGCGGCTTTCTCGGTATCTTTTTGAATCTTTTTTTGTTCGGCGGTAAGCTTTTCGTCGGTCTGGCTTCCGGCGCGATCTCCGCTGTTGCGGATGCGTTCAATAACCTTTCCGATGCGGCTTCCTCTGTGATCACCTTGCTTGGCTTCCGCTTGGCAAATCAAAAGCCGGACTCCGATCATCCGTTCGGTCATGGACGCTTTGAATATATTTCGGGGCTTATCGTTTCCTTGCTCATTTTGCTCGTCGGCTTTGAGCTTGGAAAGAGTTCGATCGAGAAGATCGTGAATCCCGAAGCCGTTACGTTTTCCATCGTCTCTGTGATCATTTTATCGGTTTCTGTGCTTGTCAAGCTCTACATGGCATATTATAACCGTTCAATCGGCAGAAAGATCGCTTCGACCGCAATGGTGGCAACGGCGGCCGACAGCATGAGCGATGCGGTTGCTACCTCTGTGGTTCTGATCTGTATGCTGGTTTCGCATTTCACAAGCTTGCAGATCGATGCGTACTGCGGTCTTGCTGTGTCTGTTTTTATCTTGTATTCGGGATTTCGCTCCGCAAAGGAGACCATCAGCCCCTTGCTTGGTCAGCCGCCGACACAGGAGCTTGTCGATGAGATCGAAAATATCGTCAAAAGTTATCCCATCGTGAGCGGTATCCACGACCTTGTGGTGCATGACTACGGCCCCGGCAGACTTATGGTCTCTCTTCATGCGGAGGTTCCCGCAAACGGCGATCTGCTTGAGATACACGACGTGATCGATAACGCCGAAAAGGAGCTTGGCGAAAAGCTGAACTGCGAGGCGGTCATTCATATGGATCCGATCCAAAAGGGCGACGTTTACGTGGAGGAAACACGCGAAAAGATCGAAACGCTCATTCATATTTTGGATGAGAGCATCAGCATCCACGATTTCCGTATGGTCATCGGTACGACGCATACGAACGTGCTCTTTGATGCCGTGATCCCGTATGAGCTGAAGCTTTCCGAGGCAGATGCCAAAAAGAAGATCACGGCGCTCGTGCAGACGATAGAACCTGCGTTTTGCCCTGTGATACATATCGATAAGTCTAATTTCAAATGATTGAATATCGTTCAATCGGAGGTGCATGATGAAAAAAATGGGTTTGTTTTTGTTTTCGCTTTTGCTGGCGTTTTGCGCGAATTGCTACGTTCTTTTCAGGCATTTTGATGCTTGGCGTTTTCTGTTTCTCATCATTCCCTCGTTCTTGCTTTTGAATGTTTTGCCTATTCTTTGTGCGCCCCGTATCTTGACGGGAAGACTGAAAATGTCGTTTCACGGCGTTTTGCTTCTCAAGGCGTTTGTGATCTCTCTTGTGCTGACCGTCGTTTTTCAGCTGACGCTGGCATGCTTCCTTTTCCCCGAAAATTGGAAGATGTGGCTTTGGAGCGTGCTTTGGTGTACGGTTGCGGAGGCGATCGTCTTTTGGAATGGTATGATCTCGGTCTACGTTTTCTCCTATCAGCTCGGTATTCACCGTCGGTTGGTCGGTGCGCTTTGCGGGCTCGTTCCGATTTTGAATATCGTTCAGCTCCGAAAGATCATACATACCGTTTCGGATGAGGTGGATTTTGAAACCGAAAAGATCAAAGTGAATCTCGCACGAAAGAACGATGCGCTCTGCAAAACGAAATATCCGATTTTGCTTGTTCACGGCGTCTTTTTCCGCGATTTCCGATTCTTTAATTATTGGGGAAGGATCCCAGCGGAGCTTTCAAAAAACGGCGCGTCGATTTATTACGGTGAGCATGAATCGGCAGTTTCCGTCGAAGATGCGGCAAAGGAGCTTTCTGAAAAAATCAAGAAGATCGTGAGCGAAACGGGCTGTGAAAAGGTCAATATCATCGCTCATTCCAAGGGAGGGCTGGATTCTCGTTACGCCATTGCGAATCTCGGTATCGCGCCCTACGTGGCATCGCTCACGACCGTCAATACACCGCACAAGGGCTGTGAATTTGCGGATAAATTGCTTTCCGTGATTCCCGAGGATATCCAAGAAAAGGTGGCAGAGGGGTATAACAAGACCATGCGAAAGCTTGGGGATAAAAACCCCGACTTTATCGCCGCCGTCAGCGATCTGACTGCGTCCGCTTGCGAAAAACGCAACGAGGCGCTTTCCGAGCATCCGAATCTTGACGGCATTTTCGTGCAGAGCATCGGCTCGCGCTTGGATAAAGCGGTAAGCGGTAAATTTCCGCTGAATCTGACCTATCATCTGGTGAAGTTTTTCGACGGACCAAACGACGGCTTGGTTTCCGAAAAGTCATTTCCGTTTGGTGAGCATTACCGCCTTTTGACGGCAAACGGCGAAAGAGGAATTTCTCACGGCGATATGATCGACTTGAACAGAGAAAATATTGACGGCTTTGACGTAAGAGAATTTTACGTGGAATTGGTTTCGGGTTTGAAAAAACGAGGCTTATAAGACAAAAGAAAAGGAGCGCGGTGCGCTCCTTTTCTTTTGTCTAAAATGTGAACTTTTTCAAAACTTGCGATAAAATTTATATAAAATGATTGACAAATTATATAAAGCGTTGTATAATGAGAGCGTAAAGTAAACCGAAAGGTGGAAAATCAAGATGAAAAATGTCTATTCGATTGTCCTTTCAAGCGATGTTGTGGAAAAAATTGACAGACTCGCTTACGAGAATGGGACGAATCGTTCCAATATGATCAATCAAATTTTGGCGGAATACGTTTCGTATACGACCCCCGAAAAGCGCTTTCGTGAGGTCTTCCGTCAGATGCAGGCGATCCTCGAAAACAGCGCGTTCAAGGCGGCGGAGCCGTCCGATACGATGCTTTCCTTGCGCTCCGCGCTTGCATATAAATACAATCCGACGGTAAAATATAATGTGGAGCTTTACCGCGGCGAGGGCGATGAGATCGGCGAGCTTCGCGTTTCGCTTCGCACGCAAAACGCGGGTCTTATCCTCTATATGACGGAATTTTATAAGCTTTGGTATAAGATCGAATCGGCTTACCGCGGCGAGCTCCCATGCGGAGAAGCAAGCGGTAAATTCGCAAGAAAGCTCATTTTGAAAAACTTGAACGGCGTTCAGAACTTTGACCTTGGCAAGGTGATCGCTTCCTACGTCGATGCGTTTGACCGTGCGCTCAAGGCGTATTTTTATCATTTGGAATCCCCGAATACGGCAAGAACGGCGGTGGAAACGATCTACCGCGAATATCTTGCCTCCAATCGGATTTTGGTATAGCAAACGGAAATGCTTTTGAACGAAATTCGGAATTGAACGGTATTCAATGAAAGGAGATCATACTATGAATTTTCAGAAATATACACAAAAAAGCTTGGAAGCGCTGAAAAATGCGCAGACCTTGATGGCATCAAAGGGCAATAGCCAAATGACAGAGGAGCATCTCATGCTCGCGCTTCTTGAACAAAACGAGGGGATCGCCTTCGACCTTGTGAAGCGTGCGGGCGCTTCTGCTGAGGTATTCCGCGCGGAGCTTTCCTCTGCGGTGGATGAACTTCCCGGTATGACAGGCGGTTCTGTCGAAGCAGACAGACTTTATATTTCCAGAGAATTGGAGGGCGCGCTTGCGGAAGCGGAAAAAATCGCCTCTAAAATGCAGGACGAATACGTTTCCGTGGAGCATCTGATGCTGGCGATGCTTGATAAGCCCTCCGATAAGATGAAAAAGATCATGAAGAATGCGGGACTCGAAAAGCACGCATTTGAAAAAGCGGTGAAAGAGCTTCGCGGCAATTCCCGCGTAACGAGCGACAACCCCGAGGGGACCTATGACGTGCTGAAAAAGTACGGACAGGACCTCACCGAGCTTGCACGAAATCAAAAGCTCGATCCCGTCATCGGCAGAGATGACGAGATCCGCCATGCCATTCGTATTCTTTCCCGAAAGACGAAAAATAACCCCTGTCTGATCGGTGAACCCGGTGTCGGTAAGACCGCCATTGCCGAGGGCTTGGCGCTTCGTATCGTGCGCGGCGACGTTCCCGAAAACCTCAAAAACAGAACGCTTTTCTCGCTTGACATGGGCGCGCTCATTGCGGGCGCGAAATTCCGCGGCGAATTTGAAGAACGTCTGAAAGCCGTTTTGAATGAAATCAAGGAGAGCGACGGACAGATCATTCTCTTTATCGACGAGCTTCACACCATCGTCGGCGCGGGCAAGACCGACGGCGCGATGGATGCGGGCAACCTCTTAAAGCCGATGCTCGCTCGCGGTGAATTGCATTGTATCGGCGCGACAACGCTCAACGAATACAGAAAATATATCGAAAAAGACCCTGCGCTCGAACGCCGTTTTCAGTCCGTTCTCGTGGCAGAGCCGACCGTGGAGGATACGATCTCCATTTTGCGCGGTTTGAAGGAGCGCTATGAGGTCTATCACGGCGTGAAGATTCACGACGGGGCGCTCATTGGCGCGGCGGTGCTTTCCAATCGCTATATTTCCGACCGATTCCTGCCCGATAAGGCGATCGACCTTGTGGACGAGGCTTGTGCGCTCATCAAAACGGAAATGGATTCCATGCCGACCGAAATGGACGAGATCTCCCGTAAAATCATGCAGCTTGAAATCGAAGAAGCCGCACTCACCAAGGAAACCGATAAGCTTTCCGCGGAGCATCTCACGGAGATTCGCGCGGAGCTTTCCGAGCTTCGTGAGAAATTCTCGGGCATGAAGGCAAAATGGGAAAACGAAAAAGAAAGCATCGGTAAGGTGCAGAAGATTCGTGAGGATATCGAAAAAACGAACGCGGAGATCGAAAAAGCACAGGCGGCATACGATCTTGCGAAAGCCGCTGAACTCAAATACGGCAAGCTCCCTGCATTGCAAAAGGAACTCGCCGAGGAAGAAGCAAAAGCCGAAACTGCGAAAAATACACTTCTCCGCGATTGCGTAACGGAGGAAGAAATCGCAAAGATCATCTCCCGCTGGACGGGTATTCCCGTTGCCAAGCTCATGGAGGGAGAAAGGGAAAAGCTCCTGCATCTTGACGATATTCTGCATCAGCGCGTGATCGGTCAGAATGAGGCTGTGGATAAGGTCTGCGAGGCGATTCTCCGTTCCCGCGCAGGTATCGGCGACCCGAAGCGTCCCATCGGTTCATTCCTGTTCCTTGGCCCTACGGGTGTCGGTAAGACCGAGCTTGCAAAGGCTCTGGCAGAAGCACTTTTTGATGATGAACACAACATGGTTCGTATCGACATGAGCGAATATATGGAGAAATATTCTGTGTCCCGTCTGATCGGTGCGCCTCCCGGCTACGTTGGCTATGACGAGGGCGGTCAGCTCACCGAGGCGGTACGCAGAAAGCCCTACGCCGTTATCCTTTTTGACGAGGTGGAAAAAGCGCATCCCGACGTATTCAACGTGCTTTTGCAGGTGCTTGACGACGGACGCATCACGGATAGCCAAGGCAGAACGGTGGATTTCAAAAATACCATCATCATTATGACCTCGAATCTTGGCTCGGATATCATTCTCGACGGCATCGACGGCGAGGGTGAGATCAGCGAATCTGCGCGAGAAAGCGTGAATACGATCTTGCGCCGTTCGTTCCGTCCCGAATTTCTCAATCGAATCGACGAAACGGTGTTCTATAAACCGCTCACGAGAGCCAATATCCACGGCATCGTTGACCTGCTTCTCCGCGACCTTTCTTCCCGTCTTGCGGATAAGAGGATCGGTATTCACGTTACCGACGCGGCGAAGGATTTCGTGATCTCGTCGGCTTACGACCCCGTTTACGGTGCAAGACCGCTCAAACGCTTCTTGCAATCCCGTGTGGAAACGCTCATTGCGAGAAAGATCATCGCGGAGGACATTGCACCCGATACGGTGATCACGATCGACGTGGACGATAGCGGACTTATTGCGAGATAAAGAGAACGCGGGGAGGAGCCTTTTGGAAAACGCTCCACCCCGAACACCACCGCGAAAACCTTGAATGACAAAAGCCCTCCCGAGTTGGGAGGGCTTTCGTTATATATCGCTTAGTCTTTTGCGCCGTATTCAGCGAGGTATTTTTTGATGTTTTCGATATTTTCGGGAGTAGCGATACCGGGGTTGGTTTCAAGATACTCGATGATATCGTAAACGGTAACGATGGAGTAAACGGGGAAGCCGTGGTTCTGTTCGATCTCCTTCATTGCGGAAACTTCGCCAAGACCCTTTTCCATGCGGTTTACCATGATGATAACGGCTTTGATCTTGACACCGTCAAGGCTTGCCATGTTGGCAATGCTTTCGCGGATCGCGGTGCCTGCTGTGATAACGTCTTCGATGATGACAACTTCTTCGCCTGCTTTGGGCTTGTAGCCGACGAATACGCCGCCTTCGCCGTGATCCTTTTCTTCCTTACGGTTGAAGAAGAAGGGAAGGTCAAGACCTTGGCGGGAGAGTGCGGATGCTGCGGAAACAGCGAGCGGAATGCCCTTATATGCAGGTCCGTAAAGAACGGTCTTTGCATCGCCGAGCTTTTCTGCATAGCATTTTGCATAAAATTCGCCGAGCTTGTTGATCTGTGCGCCTGTTTTGATCTCGCCTGCATTGATGAAGTAGGGGAGATGTCTGCCGCTTTTCGCGATGAAGCTGCCGAATTTCAAAACGTTTGCGTCAATGAGAAATTCAATAAACTCTTTCTGATATGTGTTCATGGGTATACATCCTTTCCATGTTATGATTTTACATATTCAGTATACCACAATATGCCTTTTCTGTCAAGGACGATTGTGAGATTATAAATAATTGTAAAATTTTCAAAAAGTGTGCGTAAATCTGTGTTTTTTTATTTACAAATCCTTTTTTTTGTTGTATAATCAAATAGAATAGCAGTACTATGAATGGAAGGTATTGAATTGAAACGCAAAATATTAGTCATCGGCGGAAGTTATATGAATCTGCAGATGAAGATCAGTCCTAAAAATAAAAACGGCGATATGACCCCCGGCTCGGATTATAGCTATCATCCCTATGGGGATTCTGCTATCACAGCCATTTCCACAGCGAAGCTCGGCGGTGAATGTGTGTTTGCGACACGCTTTGGTAACGATACCAACGGCAAGCGCCTTTATGAATATTATAAATCTTGCGGTATCTCCAATACGCTGATGCGTAAGGATGCTGAGGCTCAGACCGGTATGAGCATTTCGCTTTACAGCGATCTGGATGATTATGAAAACTTCGTGGCAACGGGAGCTTCTCTTCGTTTTTCCAAAGAGGATATCGAGGATGCTTTTGTTGTGATGCCCGATCTCTTTCTTGCGCCGCTCGAGGAGCTTGGCTGCGAAGAGCGTACCGTTGTTGTCAAGGCGGAGGAACGCGGAGATGACAAGGATGAGCCGTCCTTTGTAAAAACACTTGAGTTGGCAGAGGACAAGGCAAAAAAAGAAGATGCTTCTTCCGAAAAGGAAGAAAAAGCGGAACGCATTGAGCCCGAAAAAGAGAAGAAGGAAGATTCTTTGATTTCTTCGGAGACCGTTACCTCCTACATCGAAAGAGAAAGCCTTGCGCTTTACGCAATGGAAAAAGCGGCGGAACGCGGTGTAGATACGCTTTTGCAGTATACACCGTTTACGGCAACATATCCTTTGGAAAAATATGAAAATATCAAGATCCTTGTGATCAGCGACGAGGAGCTCTATAAGCTTACGGGATTTTTCCCCAATAACACCGAAAAGGCACTTCGTTCTTTGATGGCGCTTTCGCAAAAGGTGAAGGTAAAATATTATATCGTTCAGCAGGGAAATCATTCTGCGTTTATTTATGACGGTATGCGTTACGAGGTCGTTTCTGCGCCTTCGACGTTGGTTCCGCGTGATCCCAAAGCAAACGAAAAAAAGATGCAGCAGTCCTTTATGGGCGCGCTCGCCGCAGAATATCTGGAAAGCAAGAACGTGGTTCGCGCCACAAAGTTTGCGATCATCGTAAGCCTTTTGACACGTGCAAAATTCGGTAACCTTGAAAAGGTGCTTTCCCGTCCCGAGCTCGAGCAGTATGCTTATGAGCACGGTATCGATCTTTTCCGATAAGAGGTATCAAGATGGCAAAGAAAATACTCGGTGTTGACTACGGAGAAGCAAGAACGGGTCTTGCATATTCCGATGCGCTCGGTCTTTATGCCGTTGGCATGGGAAACGTCAAGGGCTATAACCTCGAAAAAGCGGCAGAAGAGATCGTAAAAAAAGCAAAGGAGATCGGTGCAGAGCTCATCGTGATCGGCAAGCCCTTCAATATGAATGGCACTTCCGGCGAAAAGGTGGAAAAGGTAACGGAGCTTGGACGCATCATCAGCACACTTTGCGATATTCCGATCGATTTTTACGATGAACGTCTCACGACCGTTTCCGCGCATCAGATCCTGCAAACGAGCGGGGTACGCGCCAAAAACAGAAAAGGTGTCGTTGACTCCCTTGCGGCAGAGCTTATCTTGCAGGGATATATGGATAGACAAAGAAATTTGAATAAATAATTTACACACATAAATCATAAGTTTAGAAAGAGGAAAATATCATGGAACAGACAAAAAAGACAATGGAAAAAATCGTTGCTCTTTGCAAAAACCGCGGTATCGTTTACCCCGGTTCTGAAATTTACGGCGGTCTTGCCAACAGCTGGGACTTCGGTCCTCTCGGTGTTGAATTCAAGAACAACATCAAAAAGGCATGGTGGAAGAAATTCGTTCAGGAATCCAAATACAACGTTGGTCTTGACAGTGCCATCATTATGAACAAGGAAACATGGGTCGCTTCCGGCCATCTCAAGGGCTTTGCTGACCCGCTTATGGACTGTAAGTCCTGCAAAACTCGCCACAGAGCTGACAAGCTCATCGAGGATTACGCGGCTGAAAACGGTCTTGACGTCAATCCCGGCGGTTGGACAAACGACGAGCTTCTCGCTTACATCAAGGAACACAACATCGCTTGCCCCGATTGCGGCAGCCATGATTTCACTGATATCCGTAAGTTCAACCTGATGTTCAAAACATTCCAGGGCGTAACCGAGGATTCCACAAACGAGCTTTATCTCCGTCCTGAAACCGCACAGGGTATCTTCGTCAACTTCAAGAACGTAGCAAGAACCACCAGAAAGAAAATGCCCTTCGGTATTGCACAGATCGGTAAGTCCTTCCGTAACGAAATTACTCCCGGTAACTTCATTTTCCGTATCCGCGAATTTGAACAGATGGAGCTTGAATTCTTCTGCCGTCCCGGCACTGACCTTGAATGGTTCGCATACTGGAAGGATTACTGCGCAAACTTCCTTTACTCTCTCGGCATGAACAAGGAATACCTCCGTCTCCGCGACCACAGCGCAGAAGAGCTTTGCTTCTATTCTAAGGCGACGACCGACTTCGAATATCTTTTCCCGTTCGGTTGGGGCGAGCTTTGGGGTATCGCTGACCGTACCGACTACGACCTTACCCAGCATCAGGAGCACAGCGGCGAATCTATGGAATTTTTCGATGACGTTACAGGCGAAAAATACATTCCTTACGTTATCGAGCCCTCTCTCGGTGCTGACCGTGTGGCGCTCGCATTCCTCGTTGACGCATACGACGAAGAACAGATCGGCGAAAACGACGTTCGTACCGTTATGCACTTCCATCCTGCACTCGCGCCCATCAAGGCGGCTATCCTTCCTCTTTCCAAGAAGCTCAGCGAAAAAGCTTGGGAGATCCACGATATGCTCGCAAAACGCTTCATGGTCGATTTCGACGAATCCGGCTCCATCGGTAAGCGTTACCGCCGTCAGGATGAGATCGGTACACCGTTCTGCATCACATATGACTTCGAATCTGCTGAAGACGGCTGCGTAACCATTCGAGACCGCGACACCATGCAGCAGGAAAGAATCAAGATCGAAGATCTCGTTTCCTACATCGAAAAGAGAATGGAATTCTGATTTTGATAATGATTTATGCAAAAAAGCTCCTTTTAGGAGCTTTTTTGGAATCACAGATCAAAAATGACTTTTGAGGATTTCTTTTGAACTGAACATATAATCTGAATAGAAGGTTAGGTGAAATTCATGAAAAACAATCCGATTTTTACGATCGGTTGCGGCGCTTGGATCGGCGGAACGATGACGGTTCCCGGTGTTTCGGGCGGTTCTATGGCGATGATCCTCGGTATCTATGATCGGCTTATCGCTTCTGTCAACGGCGTTTTTAAGAAAGACAAGCGCAAAGAAAGCATTATTTTTCTGACGTTTTTTATGATCGGCGCGGTTGCCGGCTTGGTGCTTTTTTCAAAGCTCATTTCGCTTGCTCTTGAATATTTTCCGCTCCCCACGAGTTTTTTCTTCTTAGGTGCTGTCGCAGGTGCGATCCCGATGATCTTCCGCGCGGCGGATATCAAAAAATTTGCGCCTTCTGTGATCTATTTGCCTCTCATCGGTGCGGTTGTGGCGCTTTCCATCGCAATGATCCCCGAAGGACTTCTTGAACTTCGTAACGATACGATCTTTGATCTTTTGATGAGTATTCTCATTCAGCTTGTCGGAGGTGTTTTTATTGCCGTTGCAATCGTGCTTCCCGGTGTCAGCTTTTCACAGGTTCTCCTTGTGCTCGGTCTTCACGGGCCGATCACAACGGCGCTCGGTAATCTTGATATCGTAGCACTTCTTGGCTTTATCCCTCTTGCCGTCGGAACGGCGGCAGGTGTGTTCCTCGTAACACATTTCATTGAGATCGCGCTGAATAAATATCCGAGAGCATCGTATCTCATCATTTTCGGCTTTATTCTCGGCTCGCTTCCGGATCTTTTCCCCGGTGTGCCGACAGGTTGGGATATTCCGATCTGTTTTCTCACCGCGGCGGCGGGCTTCCTTGCGATCTTTTTCCTCTCTCAGAGAGAAAAAGCATGAAAATACTTGTAATCAGACAGAAAAGAGTGCATTTCGATGCACTCTTTCTTTTTGTCTCTTGACAAGTCCCAAGAATTGTGATACAATGAAAACAAAAACAGATGTTCGGATTTTTCCGAACGGGAAGGATGTATCAATATGACAAAAACAGAACTCAAGGGTAAGGCATTTTTGGAATGTCTTTTGAAATTCGAGACCGATATCGGTGAAAAAAGCGCAGAGCTTTCTTATTGGAAAACTTGCGGCAGAGAGTTCCCGACGGGGAATCTTGCGCCCGAAATCGAAAGAAGAGAAAAGGAATTGGAATCCATCATTTCTGAGATGACCGAGAAAAAGCTTGTGGCAACAAGGCTGATCGACGAACTTTGCGATCCTGTTGGACGCGCGATTTTGCGCAGACGCTATATTCTTTGCGATACATGGGCAAAGATCGCGGACGCTTGCGGCGGTATGAGCGAGCGCAACGCGCATTATATCCACGATAATGCGCTCATCGATTTTGAAAAAATCTTTTGCGGCGAAAAATGTTTCGCTTGACTTCATTGCTTTTCTTTCTGTGTTTCGGTATAATAATAACGAACAAAAGTTCATAACATGACGAACAAAGAAAGGAAGAAAAAGAATGAGTTTGAATTTTCACGTTACGAAACAAAAGATCAAGCGACGCGACAACAGCTATGTGGTTGCGGGGAGCAAAAATTTCCTCACGGCAACGTTTTCCTTCAGTGAAGAATGGAACGGAAAGATCAAAACGGCTGTTTTTGAAAAGGGCGATACCGTTTATCATGTCGTTTTGGAAAACGATAAGATCAAAGCGGAAAAGATGCCTGTGTTTTCCGAAGGTGTCTGGAAGGTCTCCGTTTTTGGCGGCGATCTGATCACGGCAGACTGCGCATCGCTTCCCGTGTATCCTTCGGGCTATCGAGAGGAGAACGTTCCTGCGGCACCTGCCGTTTCCGTTTATGAAACGCTTACCTCGATGATTCAGAAAAACATGGAAAAGACCGAGGCGCTGGAAGATAAGATCACGGGCGGCGGTACACCGCTTGAAATTATCGGCGATACGCTTTACGTCGGTTAAAGGAAAGGAGACTTTATGGCGAAGATCAGTAAAATTTATGACAAAGTGTCCGAGACGGAATACGATATCGCCGATCTCGGCGCAAGAAACGGCTCTGCGATCGCAAGCGGTGCCATCACACCCGAAAAAACATCGTTTGGGCATATTTTGCACAAAACCTCTGCAAATATCTATAACCCTGCATTGCAGACGGAGGAAACCATCAGTCCGCATTACTATGTAAACGGCAAGCCATACGAAACGACACAGTTTGATAATTCTTACAACTGTACTGCGCCCATCGCGGTGGAGGAAAATACGGCGTATTGGCTTGGGCTTGTTCCTGCCATAAACGGTTACACCAAGCCTTGGGGCGGAGCCTCTTATGGGGTATTCTTTTATGATGCTGACGGCAATTATATCAGCGGCGCTTCGGGAAACAGCTTTACCACGCCGGCAGGGACAGCGACCCTGCGTTTCAACTACGCGATGCATTTGAATCTGACGCTTTATAATATCAATGCCGTATGTATGCTCATCAAAGGAACGGAAGCACCGACGGTATATGAGCGTTACTATGATTATTATCTTGATGCGCAGATGGAAATGTTGACGGCGCACGTGGATGAGATGACCAAAGCGGTTTATTATCATTTTGAGAACGATGTTTTGGATATCATCTACAAATATTCCGATACGCAGGATATGCGTGTGCGTCTTTGTAAAAAAGGCGGCAATTCGCTTTTTGATTTTTATCAGTTTGCGCGCATTGACAATACGACACCGCTTGTTTCTTCTGATTACAGCGGTGGTACGATCTTTATCTCGACCCCGAGCGATTGGTTTGCGCCGTTTGTTATGGCGGCGAAAAATAATATTGACGGCGATCAGCCCGATTCGGGACATTTTACGGGCGGTAACCATGAATATACCAACATGGGCAGCGGCGGTACGGCGACAGCACGCACAGCAGAGATCAAGCTTTTTGCTGACGGCAGAATGATGACGAGCGGAGAAGGCTATGCGGAAAGACTGGAGATCTGCTGGACGAACTATGTGCAAGCGTATAACACGAAAAAGGCGGACGGTACGGGCAGAGAAGTGCTTGTGGAAAAGCATCGGATGTTCTTTGACGGGGAACGCTTCCGTTTGGAGATCGAGCTTATTCCGCTTGAGGATGTAACGGTCTTGCGTTGGTATGGTCTGCAGTGTCCGACCTCTCATATCTGGCGCGGACAAGCGCATTACGTGGGCGGTGTCAACCGCGCGTACTTTGACGTGGCAACGGCGACTTCCTCCGGAGATAAGACGGCGACAGCGCTTATCCTTGAAAACGAGGGCAATGTGCTTGAGATGGGTATTGACCCCACGGTGGATATCGGCGACAGACGCTTTTATACGGGTACGGAAGGCATCTTTACGAGAACGTATAACAAGGCGTATATGAATGTGATCGTAGGTGCGGAGCTTGCAGCGAATTCCGTATATACCTTGAAGGGATATTATCGATTCCATTATTCATAAAACGGAGAATATTTTGTAAGACAAAAAAGTTTTGAAAACCTCTTGAATTTTTCCTTGAACTATTATACAATAAATTTGTTTAAGGACTTATTTTAGGAGGTTTTTGAATGAATAACAACGTTGTTAAGCATCAGCGCAGAAAACGCTTCTATTCGTTTCTGGCTGTCATTTCGAGATTTATTCACAAAAATGTTGTTCTTGCCATTGCGACGGTAGCGGCGATCGTTACGTCTATCGTGGTTCCGCCCGATGCAGAATACCTCGGCTATTTTGATTTTAAGACGTTGACCTGTCTTTTTTGCACGCTTGCTTGCATTTGTGCGCTTCGTAATATCCGTTTCTTCGTGATTTTGGCGCACCGTATCATTAAGCTTTGCAAAAACGCGAAGCTTTGTATTTTGACACTCGTTTATATCACGTTTATCGGTTCGATGATTCTCGCAAACGATATGGCGCTTCTGACCTTTCTTCCCCTTGGTTATATGGTCCTCAAAAGCACGGGCAAAGAAAAGTATATGGCGTTCACCTTCGTTATGCAAAATATCGCGGCGAATCTCGGCGGTATGCTGACACCTTTTGGCAATCCGCAGAATCTTTACATCTATTCGAAATTTAATATTCCGACGGGCGAATTTATGAGCATCATGGCGCTTCCGTTCGCGGTTTCCATCGTGGCGATCACGGCGTTTTGCTTGATCTTCGTCAAGGCAGAGCCTTTAGAGCTCAAGGACGACGACGCGCCGATCAACCGCCTGCGTGCGGCGATCTATCTTGCTTTGTTTGTGCTTTCGATCGTGATCGTATTTCGTGTGATCCCGTATCAGGTGGGACTTGTGGTCGTTCCGCTTGCACTTCTTTTCCTTGACCGCAAGGCGCTGAAAAAAGTGGACTATCCGCTTCTTCTCACGTTTTGTATGTTCTTTATTTTTGCGGGCAATATGGCGAGAATTCCTCTTGTGCGCGACCTTTTTGAGGAGCTTTTGGAACTGAATACGCTGGTTGTCAGTGCTCTTTCCTGCCAGGTCATCAGCAACGTTCCTTCTGCCGTTTTGCTTTCGCAGTTTACGGAAAATTACAGGGAATTGCTTCTCGGTGTCAATATCGGCGGTGCGGGTACGCTGATCGCGTCTCTTGCGAGCTTGATCACGTTCCGTCAGTTTACCGAAAACAATCCCGGCAAGACCAAGCAGTATCTCTTGGTTTTCTCCGCCTTCAACTTCGGTATGCTTGCGCTGCTGCTTCTCGTTTGCAGCCTTGTGTAACTTTTTCTTTTGGAACAAAGAAAAAGTTACCAAAAAGAAAGAATACGGCTCTTTTCTTGACGTCAAGAAAAGAGCGCAAAAGAACCGCAAGCGCATCGCGCTTGACCGAAATTTTTTGAATATTTGGGGATAAAAAATTCCGAGCAGTTCAAAATGAACTGCTCGGTTTTTTCTATGTATTATTTTTCTTCCATTTGCATGTCGCCCTTTACGCTGTCGCAGGTGAGCGTACCGCCTTTTACGGTAACGTCGCCGTCGATATCGTCGCAGATGAGAGCAGAGGGGGCATCGGATTCGATGGCGATATCTCCATCTATGTCGGTGCAAGTAACGGAACCGCCCTTGATGACGATATCGCCGCTGACCTCATTGCATTTGAGCGTTGCATTTTCATCTGAATTTCCGATGACGGAAATATCACCGTTGATATCGCCGCAGGAAACAGCGCCGTGTGTGATATTGACAGAACCGCTTACGTCGCTGCAAGAGAGGGTCGCCGTATGCTCGGGCATGGAGAGGAGCGCGACATCACCGCTGATATCGCCGCAGGAAACATCAGCATGAGAAATGGAAACGTCGCCTGTGATATCGGAGCAACCAAGTCTTGCTTGCTCGCCCTCTTTGCCGAGGACTGTCAGATTTCCGCTGATATCACTGCACGAAACGTCGGCATAGCGGATATCCGCATCGCCGTTGACGTCGGCACAGCCGAGCTTTGTGATATCGTCCGTTTTGCCGATGACGGTCAGATCGCCGTCAATATCGCTGCAAGAAACGGAAGCGTTTTGAATTTTGGTGTCTCCGCCGATATCGGAGGCATCCAAGATGGTGGGGCTTTCGGGGTTGCCCGTAACGGTTGCGTGCTTTGCGATATCACTGCAAGATACGCGAGCGTTGATCACCGTGAGTTCTCCGCCGATATCGCCACATTCGAGAACCGTTTCGGCGTTTTCGCCGTGGATCGTGAGATTGCCGCCGATCTTGCCTTCGCATTTGAGCGTTCCGTTTTGTATGGTTACATCGCCTTCGATCTCTGTGCAAGAGAGACCTGCACAAATGACATTGCCTTCCACCTTATCGCATTGGATCTTGCCGGAGTTTGTGGAGGCGCTACCCGTAATATAATGACAAGAAATAGAGCCTGCGTACGCGTTTCCCTCGATGCTATGACAGGTGATAGCGCCTGCGCTGACGTTTTCTGCGTTGACGGAATCACAGCTGATGGCAGAACCGCGGATATTTCCCGAAACATGACCGCAGGAGATATTGAAATCGGAGATGATATCACGAACATCGCCCTTCAGCTCAATGGTGATATTCATTTTTTCGTTTTGGTATTCCTGTTTTTTGACAAGATGATTTCCGCAAAACAAAACAGCATGAAGCTTTCCGTCGTCGGCAAAGGGGATCTCGTAGGGGATTTCTTTTACGGGGTCTTTGCCGAAAAGGGTATCGATGGATACGTCAAAAATATCGGCAAGCGCGGGGATCAGCGCGATATCGGGACAAGAAAGCATATTTTCCCATTTGGAAACGGCTTGAAAGGTTACGCCGAGCTTTTCTGCGAGCGCATCCTGTGTCAGTCCCGCGGCGCGTCTGAGTTCTGCAATTTTGGTGCATAAAACGATGTTCGAGTTGGAGTCGCTTGTCATTGATATATCCTCGTTTCTTTTGTTGTGCATGTTGGTTATTTGTATACAGTATGCCACATTTTGTCGTGAAAATCAATAAAAGAGTGGTTGAAGTTCCAAAATTAGGCTCAACCTATGGTTGAAAGACAAGAAAAACCGCGCAAAGCGCGGTTTTTGAAATTATGAAACATCGCCCTCGATATTGAGCGTTGCGCCTTTAGCTTGCACTTGAATATCCCCATCCATATCGCCTTCGATGGTAACGACGCAGTTTTCACCGTTGACGATGATATCGCCGTCCATATCGCCCTCGATAGTAAGCGGACTTGCTTTTTCACTCATAATGATATCGCCGCTGACATCGCCGCTAATGCTGATGTTGCATTGTTCCGCGACAAGATCACCGCAGACCTCTCCGCTACAAGTGATATTGCCACCGCCTTTCATGACGATGTCGCCTTCAATGCTGTCGCAGGTGATACCGCCTGCGTTCACGTCGCCCTCGATGGTATCGCAGGTGATACTGCCTGCGTTTACGTCGCCCTCCACCACGTCGCAAGTAACACTGCCTGCGCTGATGTTGCCTTCCACGTTATGGCAAGAAACGGGAAATTCCGAGCAGATGACTTCCTTGACGCTTCCCTTGACCTCCAAGGTGATGTTTGTTTTTTCGTTTTTGTATTCTTGCTTGGAAACAAGTGTTGTTCCGCGGAAAAGGACGGCGCGTAGCTTATTGTCGTTTCCCCACGGGAGCGTTTCAGATGAAACTTCTTTTTCTTCCGTTCTGCCGAAAAGGGCATCGATGGAAACGCCAAAAATATCGGAAATCGCAGGGATCAGCGCAATATCGGGGCAAGAAATGGCATTTTCCCATTTGGAAACGGCTTGATAGGTTACGCCGAGCTTTTCTGCGAGCGCGTCCTGCGTGAGCCCTGAGGCGCGGCGAAGCTCTGCAATCTTCGCGCAAATGATGGTATTTACGTTATAGTCGTTTGTCATATAGAACCTCGTTTCATTTCGTTTTGTCGGCTGCCGAGCTTTCTGTATATAGTATGCCACGATTTTGCATCAAAATCAATAAATAGGTGGTTGAGATTCCAAAAAATCAAACTCAACCGTTGGTTGCGTCGGTGAAAAATGCGCGTATATCGCTTTCTTTGGCGGAGATTTGTCCCGTGATCATTTGATTGGAACCACCGCATTTACCGCCGAGTGTGGATTTGATTTTAGATGTTAAGTCTTTGAGCGGGAAATTCTGCGCGGTTGCGGTGAAGCGGTATCCTGTTTCGTCCGAGCCTGCGAAAACGGCGAAAATGCCGTCGGTCTTCGATGCGCCCGTGGTCGCAAATTCGCGCATGGAAACGGCATCCATATCGGGTTCAAAGCAGAGGATATTTTCCTTTTGCTGTGTGAGAAGCGCGAGCTTCAGCGAAACGATCTCACGGCGCATCGCGCCGATCGTTCCTTTAAGCGCGGAGATCTCTTCCATTTTCGCTTCTGCCGCGGAAACGATATCATGCGGTTTTGCGGAGAACAGGGAAGAAAGTGCGCGGATCTCACGGAGTCGGGTATCGTAATCGGCAAGCGCATCGAAGCCGCAAAGCGCAGAGAAACGCATACCGCCCTTATAGTGCATCGCGTCCACGATCTTGATAAGCCCTACCTTGCCCGCAGAATCGAAGTGCGGCGCGCAGCAAGCGCAACGGTCGAATCCTTCCACGTCTACGATGCGAATGGCGTCTGTGGCTTCAAGCTTCTCGCTTTTTGCGCGATACGAAAGCGCGGAAAGCTCGTCTTTTGTAGGGATATAGCAACGGACGGGTGCGTCGGCGGCGATGGCTTTGTTCGCTTCGACCTCTGCGGCGTAGATTTCCTCTGCCGTCATCGGACCGCTTACATCGAAGGTCATGTAATCTGCGCCGAGATGAAAGCCGACGTTTTCATAGCCCTTTGCGCGGTGAATGGCACCGCAGAGCAAATGCTCGCCGAGATGATTTTGCATCTTACGGAAGCGTTCCTTGGCGTCAAGCTCGCAGGATACGGCGCCGTCTGCGTCCGCTTCGGGGAGAATATCGGTAAAATGTAAGATTTCATCGTTCACGATTTGAACATCCAATACGCGCGCGTTTGCGATGGTGCCTTTGTCGGCGGTCTGTCCGCCGCCCTCGGGGAAGAATGCGGTGCGGTCAAGGATGACGGCATAGCCGTTTTTGCTCGGCTCTGCGGAAAGGATATGTGCACGGAATGAAAAGCACATTCCGTCGGTTTCGTATATTTTTTCGGTTTTCATGGGAACTCCTTTGGGGTGATATTTATTTTGATTATAGTTATTTTATCATGGATTCTTTTGGGTTGCAATGGTGTTTCTCAACTTTTTCTTTTGGAAAGAAAAAGTTGCAAAAA
>JBGVLA010000094.1:0-5278 GCA_045124015.1 Eubacteriales bacterium
CCACGTCATCCTCACCCTTAAAGTGCTTGCACGGTGATTGCATCGCGGTTACAAACGGGATACCTTTGTCCGTATAAACGGGATTTTGAACGAAGTTTGGATACATTTCCATTGGCTCAACTAAAGGGTTTTGCCGATCTGCTTCGTCATAATATCCGTAATATATTTCAAAGGTCTTGCCGTGTGCCTCGATTATCTTGTAAAGCTCGCCTTCTTTGTGCTGCGGCTCTTTGCGCGGAGCGGTTTGTTCAAAGATCGATGTAAACATCGCTGACTCCTTTCAAGATTTTCAAAAAGAAAAATCTGCCATACGGTTGATGACAACAGTATAGCAGATTCAATTCGATTTGCATAGGAAAAAAATCGAGTTTTTTAGGCAGACTTTCTTGCCTAAAATTTCGATTTTTTAGGCAAATTTTAGAGGATAAATGCGAACTCTTTTTTGTTGAGCAAGCCCGTTTTATTCAGAATTCGGGTGATGGCGTGGCTGATCGTTGATTCGGATGTGTGGAGCATAAGAGCAATTTCTTTGTTGGTATATCCGAAAGCGCAGAGCTTCGCAACCTCACGGTCGGTAGCATCAAGAGTAGTAGCAACGTTGACCTTTTCGCGCACCTGACTCGAAAGCCTTGCCCAGCCTACGCTATATATGTTATAGAGCGATTTTACCGCAACAAGTGCGGTTTCGTCCTGCAAAGCGATTCGCTGTTCAAGCAGATCTCCGAAGTGACGAACGTACTCGGTAAGGAAGCCGTAGTGATGGTCTGCCAAGGCAAGCTTTATGGCTTTATCCATATGCGCAATTGCCTTATCTTTTTGGGCAGAGTTGTGATAAGCTACAGCACAGGACATACGCAGATACATTTCGGGAATGATCGTTCCATCAAGCACGGCTTGGGAGATCAGCGGCTCGATAATATTGGGCAAAAGGCGCATCATTGAAAGGCCCTCCATACCTTCGAGCTTATGCTGTTTGGTTGCAATGGAATACGCCGCCATATAGAGATATTTTATATAAAAAACCTTTGCAGAGGGGTGTGCATCACTGGGAAGCGCCTCAAAATTGCCCGTTTTGAACCATTCCGGGTAGTCTTTATTATCATAGATCGAGCTGTCGATAATGGCAAGGGAAAGAGATACCAATTCTCGGTCGTGATCATCCTTACAAGGCGCTTCAAATATATGCTTTTTCGCTTCTTTCCAAAGAAAAATATCACCTCGCCAAATCGCACATTGCGCAAGCAGCATACCGCCTCCGAGGATTGCGTAGAATCCCGAATGCGCGTTCAAAAAGTATCTTGCTTGCTCATATACCTTCTCGATCTCTCCGCGTCTGTAAGCGATCTGTGCTTCAAACAGAGCGTGGGCTTCGGGTTGGTTGATCAGCATCTCGGCGCACTCGTCTGCGCCTCCTTCTTTATTATACAGGTTGGTCATATCAAGAAAAGGAGATTTTCTCGGCATTGGGAGCTGAGGCTCTTCGTCCTTTCTTCTTGCATTCGGCAGTACCGCCGTGGAGGGTATCATCCACGATTTGCCGAAACGATATGCGCCCTTGATTCTATCCGCGTTACACAAAATTTGGACGCGTCTGACGCTTACTTGCCATTTCTCGGCAGCTTCTTTTACCGTTATAAATTCCATATATCACCTATTCGTCATTGCGAACTTTCGGAGAACATAATTTTTTCGCGATAGCGAACACTCCGCGATCATTATACAACTTTTTTTCGAGTTTGTCAAGAGAAAGGCATCGAATTTCTCCGATGCCTAATCTGTGATTAATTATTGCTCGTCCTCGCCCAAGGGCAGAAGGAAGGATTTAGCCATGAGCTGCACTCCGAGTCGGAAGCCATAGGAGAAGGCATCGCGCTCGGTGATACTGTGCATCTCGTTCATGCAGTCCTCGAACTTTTCGAGTGTTTCTTTCTGCTTTTCTGTGAGTGAGCCGTCCAAGTCCTCTCGATTCCGGGCGACCAGCTTTAATAGTTCTTTCAGCCGCTTGTTGCCACGTGTGCATTGCTCGAAGGGGGATACGTTTCCGTACCATAGTTCATTGAGTATCGATCTCATTTGTACACGACCTCCTTTAGCACGATTTCCTCAGCACTTGCCTTGATGTTATTCATCATTTGTACCCAGCGCAGCGTATCGGAGGCTTTGAGTTCTCCGGTTACACCCATTTGCACTGCCATCTGTGCGACATGTAAGTCGAGCTGTTCGTGAGCCTGCTCGTCGATATTGTGGAGGTATTCGTTCAAGCGTCCTTCCGTCAACAGAGTGGTGTATGTACCTCTGCGGTGCTTCTTGATAAAGCCAAGAGGAAGATGTCCGTATTTACCGATTTCGTAGTTAGTCTGTTCAGAGATTTCAAGCATCGGGTAGTATTGCTCTCCGTGAAGCTCGTATTTGATGCCGTTTTTAGTAATGTACTTTTCCATAATCATATTCCTTTCGTTATCTGTTTTTTATAGGCAAGGCACGATCAGAATATGTTTTGAATGCCGTAAAGCAAAGTATTTTGAGTAGTTTCGTTATGAACACTCGTTTTTCTTTTATTTTCTCGCAAATCCTCGTGAAATCTCGCGTTTTCGCAATATAAAGAATGGACTTGTTCCTCCCTGCTTTGAGGGTTGAACAAGCCCATTTTCGCACTTGACCACATGTTTGACCACTTGCGGAGATTTTAGCCTTGTTTAGCACAACAACATACCACAGAGGCCATCAAAAGTCCAGAAAACAAACTGTTAACAAAAACGCAGAAAACCGTACAGGACTCATTTCTGAATTCTGTACGGTTTCTGTTGTCCTATTCGGTTGTTTGTGATTTCTCCTTTAAGGACATCACGCTTTGGCATCGGGGGCTTTCTTTATGTTGACTTGTCTTATACGATAATAATATCGATGGATTTATCCTTAATGGTAACTGCCTCTACGGGAACGGTGACGTCAACAGTCTCTCCAACGTTGCCGTTATACGCGGCAATCAGCTTTTGACCGTATACGTCGATAACGGCATATTTTGCACGACCGTAGTCCAAGATCTCAAGAACCTTACCAACCAGAACGTTTTCTGCGCCCTCGGTATGAGGTTCCACTGTCAAATACTTTGCCTCAACGATGTATTCAAGCGGCGTGTGGAAGATCTTGTTGCCCTTGCAAGCAAATACCTTTTCGCAAATGCTATCGGTAGGAACAAGCTTTGCCTCTCCCACGTTCATATAGAAGTGGTAGAACTTGCGAGACTCGTCCTTAACCTTTGTAAAGATACCGTCAAGCGTGTTGGTGAGCGACAGAGGCGTAACACCGAGAGACTCGATTGCCATTTGGGTAAAGTCAATATCAAATTGAACATCATCACCAACGGCAAATCTTGCCTCGCCCTGCTCCAAGGAGAACAGTGTTAAGCTGCCCACCTTAAGGAAGTAAAGCGTTTTGCCTTCGATGGTCTCGATCCACTGTACCTTTGCGTGTCCGTTGCCTTCACCAAGCGTAAGAGCACTAACGGGCATGGAGATTTCAGCATTCTTGCTATCTGCGCACTGAACGGCTGCAGGCAGGCGGAAGCTTTCTGTCTCAAAGCTGAGCGTACCACCGGCGATCGATGCCAGGATAACGTTCTCCTCAGGAATTCTTCTGCGAATGCTCTTTTCGGTGTCCTTATCGAAAACGTGGAACTTACGACGGGAGATCTCAATATCGATGATGTCGCCGCGGCGAACCTCGGTATCGGGGTTTGCCTTGATGATGATGGCACCGCTTTGTGCATCGGGGGTATAGAGATTGAGGTTTGCATAAATGAGCGTCTCGCCGCCCAAAACCTCTACTACACTGACAACTGCCTTTGCAGGTGCCCAAGAACCGTCATTATAATTGTTCTTGTTGTAAACACGTACGTCATCGGGACGAATACCGAATACGATCTTATGTGCGCCGTCCATATACTTAACGGGGATCTTATCGGCTTGGATGTACTTCATATCTACGGTAGTGCCGCAATCGAGCGTAAACTTAACGTCCTCACCCGTTTTGGTAACGGTACCGTCGAAAAAGTTCATTTGCGGTGTGCCGATAAAGCCGGCAACGAACATATTATCGGGATATTTGTAAAGATTGATGGGGGTATCGATTTGTTGAACGTAGCCGTCCTTCATAACAACGATACGGGAGCCCATGGTCATTGCCTCTACCTGGTCGTGGGTAACGTAGATAAAGGTTGTACCGAGCTTTTCGTGCAGGCGAGAGATCTCGGCTCTCATTGCGGCACGCAGCTTGGCATCCAGGTTGGAAAGGGGCTCGTCAAGCAGAAATACCTTGGGTTGACGAACGATGGCACGTCCGAGTGCAACTCTTTGACGTTGACCGCCGGAGAGTGCCTTGGGCTTTCTTTCGAGATACTCGGTAATGCCGAGGATCTCTGCAGCTTCCATTACCTTTTCGTGAATTTGATCATTGGGCATATGAATGGTGCGCAGTGAGAATGCCATGTTCTCATAAACGCTCATATGGGGATAGAGAGCATAGTTTTGGAATACCATTGCAATGTTTCTATCCTTAGGTTCAAAATCGTTTACGATTTCGTTATCGATACGAAGCTCGCCCGCGGTAATCTCTTCAAGTCCTGCAATCATACGCAACGTGGTGGATTTGCCGCAACCCGAAGGACCAACGAACACGATAAATTCCTTATCGTCAATATCCATACAGAAGTCGTTTACTGCCTTTACGCCTCCGTCATATACCTTGAAAATATGTTTTAGTGACAAACTTGCCATAATATTTTCTCCTTACTGAAAAATTGCTATCGATTGCGGGGGCATAACGAGTTCCCCGTTTTCGTTGAACGAAAACTCTCCCTCAGACGCGTAAAGTTCGCCAACGAGCTCGGTGTAACCAAGCACATCTTTGTTGAGGGTGACTCTTTGTTCAAAAGTATCCATGTTGAAGACAATGGTGATCTTTTCACCTTGATACTCTTTGGTGATAACACAGATATAACCGTTCTGTCCTTCGGGATAATAGGTTACCTTACCGCGTGCAATTGACGGGAAACGGTTGCGCAGCTCCATTGCGGCTTTGTAATAGTTGAGAATGCTATTGGCATCCGCTTCCTGTTCTGCTACCGAAGGATAGTGATAAGACGTTTCATCTACAGGAGTATTTTCGGGCGGGAGATAGCAATGTCCTTCGTAGATGTTTTTCGCTTCCCATTTCATTGCGATACGCTTTGCAGGGTCGGAGTTATTACCGCCCTTACTGATCATACCGATTTCCTCAC
>JBGVLA010000095.1:0-2641 GCA_045124015.1 Eubacteriales bacterium
GCAGCACTTGTACAGGTTGCCTCTGTCTTCAAATATTCCGCCGCAGTTACTTCCCGGTCGTAGACGTGACCGGCTGCTTCTCCGGCAGTGAACGTGTCACCGGATTTTTCACCGCACGCGCAGGAGTAATAATACACTGCCGCATCCGTACAGGTTGCCTCTGTCTTCAAATATTCCGCCGCAGTTACTTCCCGGTCGTAGACGTGGTTGTGTATTACCGCATTCTCATTTTCACAGGAAACAAGCATACACAAAAGAGAACACACTAAAAAAGTATGAAATAAAAACCTTCTCATTATTGCCTCCCAAAATCAAAAAGTTGCTCCCACAAAACGCAACCCGCATTTGCTACCAGTTTAATTCTACCACATCCGCAATCTGGTGTCAATCGTGGGAAAAAAAGGAAAAGCGCCCCGAATGGGGTGCTTTGGTTGGGAAGCGTCTTGAAAAAGATGCCTTATTCTTCTATTGGGGGATACCAGTAGTTTTGCCAAAAACCTTGCGGCCCCATTTCTTTAAGCATATCAAGTTCACCGTTGTTTAATAACAAGACTTCCAGACACGCAACTGTTTTTCGAAATCCAGTTTTGCAACGCAAAACTTTTACATCGTCTATAAGCTCCGGAAACAACACAAATGCTCCGACCTTATCATCATCATCGCTCTCATTTTTCCATTCGAAACTATGCTCAAATGTTATATGACATTTGTTTTCATATGCATATGATGCAACCATAACCAGTTTATCACGGTACCATTTTGCAATTTCCGTATTGTTGAGGTCAATACTCGGATCAACAAACATAATATATTCGTTGAATCTACTAATGGTGGAAAAGTGTTCCGGCATTTTATAGTCACTCGCTCCCATTGTAGCAAGCTTCCAAAACGGATATCTTTCGGTTGGCTCATATAAGAGAACATCAATATGAAGTCCGCTATTACCAATTGGATGAAGGATCATGCTATCTTTTTGCTCGAAGTAAGTATCAAAATGCTGTATGAGTTTCTTCATTTCTCTTGTTTTCATTCTTCCACCGCCTTTCTGATTTAATACTATCACGATTTTCAGGATTTTCAACACCCCGCCGGCGAAAAGGAGAGAACACTTATTTTCCTTTTACTTTGATTCCTCTTGCCCTTAAAAACGATACAAATTCTTCCTTTGATCCAATCTCAAACGTATTTTTATCAAATATGAAAATCAAATTCGCTTTGGAACGCAAGAGAATCAAGTTTTTTGTTTGAACAGCATTTTTGATTTTTTTATATTCAATTCGATTAACGGCTCCCGTGGAAGCAGTACCTTGAATATAGGAGTCAGTCACTATGGTTTCCACATCAATTTCTTTGCCGTGCACCTCATTATCGCGTTTTATCATCATATTAACTTGTCGGCAATAACTATAAAACAGCATAGCACCAAACAAAGGCACGAAAATAAGTACTTCGATGCTGTAATATTGCCCCAATACCGCAGAAACAATATCTGCCAAAAACGGAATTGCAACCAAGATATAGCAAGCCAATAGGCTTTTGCGTTGGAAATAATGAAATCGGTAAAATTCCTTTGCCACTTTCTTGGTTCTTGTGTAACTGTTTTTGAATAATATTTCCATAACTCCACCGCCTTTCTGTTTTTATTCTACCACACCCCGCGCAGGGTGTCAATCCGACAGTAAAACGAAAAGCACCCCGGTTGGGGTGCTTTATTGGGAGGTGCGTTGACAAAAAAGATGCCTATTCACTTAATTATCATTTGGTTTGCATTATAGTCCTCGCAAAGAAGATTCATTGCAGTACAAAGTTTATGGAAATATATAAAAGGTCCAATCAAAACAAACGAGCCAAGAATAAACCAAAGCCAAAAATCTTTAGTGCCGAAGTCATAGTTGATCTCGCGGACAGACAACGCATTCTCAACACGGCTGGCTATATGGAAATGCCAAATATCAACCACAATAGAAAATGTAAATATCGCCAAAATATGCGCCCAAAGATAATTCATCGTTTTTTCGCCGTCATGTCTGGACGACACTTTGTCGATATCAAAGGAAAACGGAATAAAGAAAAATATAGCGTATAATCCAAGCGTTAAAATACTGAAAAGCATCAGTTTCCACATCTGTCTGTTGGTTTTCAATTTTATGGGCTTGTATTCTTTTTCTTTTCGTTGTGCTTCATAGTCATATTGGTAATAGTTTGCCATTTTACCCCCTCTGCTCTCAGCGGTGCTTTGTTGCATTCACCACTTTTTTGTTTTCATTATATCACGATTTTCAGGATTTTCAACACCCCGCCGGCGAAAAGGCAGGAAAAGATTTTAATGAAATCGCGCGGGACACGATGAAATCCTCACTCCGTTCGGATGAAATCTTCAGCCTGCGGCTTCAGATGAAATTAAATCCGCCTCCTTCTCCTGCCGTAAGGCAGATTTCATCGCGAAGCGATTTCATCCACCGCAGGTGGATTTCTTCCGCCATCGGCGGATTTAGTTGAAAAAAGAGAAGCAAGCCTATTGGCTTGCTTCTCTTTTTTCTGGAGGCGTCACCCGGATTTGAACCGGGGGATAAGGGTTTTGCAGACCCGTGCCTTACCACTTGGCTATGACGCCATATAAGTTGTGGGTACGAAATTTTTC
>JBGVLA010000096.1:0-15112 GCA_045124015.1 Eubacteriales bacterium
TTTCTGTTTTTCTATAATTTTAGAAGCCATCTTTCATTTTTGGAAAGACAATGTTCTTTTCTTGTGCAAAACAAGAAAAGAACCAAAAGAAATATCAAATTTTGTATGATTCGGGAGCCCACATAGGGGCTCCCCTACTACGTTGTAACAGTTAAAGCTTCACCGTTGGAGTTTTCCTCCGCGGGGCATTTTGAGCGGCGCGTAGCCAAAACACGTAGTACAAACGGCAAAGCCGTTTGCATCTCGCGGAAAATCATACATCAAACTTTAGAGGAAACGAAGTACTACGAAATCAAAAGAAATCATTCCCCAAGCTGATATTCGCCGGATTCGAGCTCAACGAAGAATTCTTTTTCGTTTTCACCGAATTTACCGAGGAGATATGCAGGCTTTACGCCTTCCTTGAGGGTATTCATATAATGTTTGGGCAAATAGAGGGTAGCATGACAGCCGAACGGAACCTTGATATTGATAGAAAGCTTGCCATCGCGGTTTGCCCAGAAGCAAGCAACCTCACCGTACATGGAGTCATGGGATGCGGAAGCACTTTCCATACCGCTATCAACTGCGGGACGGAGGATGGTATGACGGAAGCCGGGTTCCTTTTCATCGGGAGAGATACCGCCGACGTACTTATAGAGGAAGGAGGAAAGGTCGGAGAACATATGGTGGTTATGAGAGCCACCGCCGTTCCAACATTCCCAAAGCGTGGTCGCACCAAGGTCGATCCATCTCTGGCAACCCGGGAACGTACGCTGAGCGAGCATTCTATGACCTACGTTGCCTTCACCCATCGAGCCGAGGGAGTGCATAACGAACTTATTGCCGAGTACGCCGAAGTCAAGATGCCAATCCTGTTCTTCGATCTGCTTGATGAGGCGGTTCAGAAGTCCTACGCGCTCTTCTTCGTTGTCGTAAAGCTCGAAATAGAGCATCGTTGCCGTTGCGGTCTGGCAGTTGCCGTATACATTACATTCTTCTTTGTTGAAGAATTTTTCACGGAAGGTCTTGCGGATATTGCTTGCAAGCTCGGTATAATATGCTTCGTCCTCGGTTTCGCCGAACATTTTCGCCATTTTCACAACGAGCTTTGCCGCGTTATAGAAGAAGCCTGTGTCAGAAACCTCGGTCGGGCACTTATAGTTACCCATATTCTTACCGATCGCGGGACCTTCAAAGGGAGGACACCAGTCGCCCGTACCGTAATCGAGGGTATAGTCTGTGGTCATGGTCTCCATGAAGTCGCAGTTGCGCTTGATGGCATCGTAATTCTTGCGGAGCATTTCTACGTCGCCGTTGTATACGTAAATGTTGTAAGGTACGTTGATCAGTGCGCTCGACCAGTCGGGACCCATCAGTCCATAGTAGCCCCAGCCCGTGGAAGGAACAACGCAAGGGATCTGACCTGCAGGACGCTGTGCGATTCTCATATCGCGGCTCCACTTGGAAAGGAACGCGCGTGTGCCGAAGTTTGTAAGCATCTGCTCGGAGGAGAGAGAAACGTCGCCTGTCCAGCCGTTCTTTTCACGGTGCGGACAGTCTGTCGGGATGGAGTGCATATTGGAGATGGTGGACCAACGGCAAAGATGCTGAACACGGTCAAGAAGGGTATCGGAGCAGGTGAACTTACCGATGTCCTCAACGTCTGTGCAAAGCGTCATCGCAGAAACGTCATCCAGGTTCGGCTCATAATCGATGCCCGAAACCTCAACGTACTGGAAGCCGTGGTAGGTGAAGATAGGATGCCATGTTTCCTCTTCGTTGGATTTTTTGATATATTTATCTGTTTGGAATTCGCCGCTACGAACGAAACAGCCGATCGCGGAGTTATCGATCTCGCCGTCTTCCTTGAGTACGTCGGAATAACGGAATTTGATCTCCGTGCCCTCAGCGCCTCTTACCTTGAAAAGACCAATGCCCGATTGGTTCTGACCAACGTCAAAGATATAGCCGTTTGCAGACTTCCACATCTTCTTGGCAGGGAAGATCTTGCGAACGCGAATGGGTTCCATTTCCATAGCGACGAGAAGACCGCCGGGGCTCTTCATGATCTTGGTGCCGTCCCACTCTGCATCGTCGTAATCTGCTTCCGTCCAGTTTCCGAGCTCAAGGCGCGCATCGTAAAATTCACCGTTACGGATGCTATTGAACGTGATAGGACCTGCGGATGCCTTCCAAGTCGTGGGATCGGAAGCGATAACCTCTTCCGTACCGTCTTCATATACGACGTGAAGCTCGGAAATGAGCTTGGGAAGATGCTTCCACGTTGCGGCACGGGTGTTCCACGGGTCTTCCGTGAAGCAGTTATACCAACCGTTGCCGAGGATCACACCGATGGCGTTCTTACCTGTCTTCAGGAGAGAAAGCACGTCGTAAACGAGGTACATGGATTCTGCATCGTAGCGTGTGAAAGCGGGAGAAAGCACGTCGTCGCCCGTCTTTTTGCCGTTGATATAGCTTTCAAAATAGCCAAGACCGCAGATCGCAAGATATGCGGATTTTACGCCTTCTTTGATTTCAAAGGTCTTTCTGAGATACTGTGCGGGATATGCATCGGGTTCACGGCGTACAGAACGCTTGGTGATCCATTTACCGACCCACTTGGAAGCGAGCTTACCCGTTACGAAAGAGCCCTTTTCGCTTGCAGCTTCACCCGTTGTGAGCGTTACGTCAACGGTAAATTCATATTTGGTGAGAGGTGCGAGCTTTTCGCCTGCATAAGGAATGAAAAGCTGGTCTGCTGTTTCCACGATACCGCTATCCCAAACCTCTTTGCCTGTGAGTGCTTCGGTTACGCGAACTCTGCGGTTCTTCTGCTTGCCGCCACGTTCGGTATTTGCGATCTTGTAGGAAAAAGTCGGATTCTCATCGATGCCGCAGGGGTTTTTAAGGTAATTTACGGTCAGACCGTATACTTTGATTTCTGCCATGGTTCCAAGTCTTCCTTTCGTATGTATATTTTCTGTTTTATTTTTTGCCTTATAGGTTTATTGTACCATTTTTTTCGGAATATTACAATAGATTTTATGCACTTTTCTTCTTTCTGACGAAAAGAGGAGTATATCAACTTTTTCTTTTTGAAAGAAAAAGTTGCAAAAAGAAGCAAAAAACCTGCGGTTTTATCGCCTATAGATTTTGAAAGCTCGCTTTCGCGTTCTCCTATCGGCTATCTCCCGCCTCAAAGAACGCGGTTGTAGCGCGGCGAGTATCCAAGGTCGCGTAATTCATGTGGGCGAAATAGGTTTGCCTCAGACGTGCTCGCGCTCAGTGAAAAAAGCGATTGCCGAACGGCGCTGAAGCGCCGTCAAAATCATAATATATGATCACTATTCTCTGATGTATGGATTCTTAAATACTTGCCACAAGGGATTTGACAAAATCGAGGAAACGTCTTCATCTTCACGGGGACACAGATAAACCTCACCCTCATGAATGATAGAATGCAAAAACACACTGCCATCTGCGCGGTAAAATGTTGGATCTTCGGGATTTGGATATTCTCCGTCCATAAACTTGAAAATTCCATCCGCAATTTGAGATAAAAGCGCCA
The DNA here is from genome assembly GCA_045124015.1 of Eubacteriales bacterium. GTDB lineage: Bacteria > Bacillota > Clostridia > Oscillospirales > CAG-272 > QALR01. The sequence continues at coordinate 3,551 of JBGVLA010000096.1, forward strand.
AAAGCTCGGGGCAAACTCTGTAAAATTTCAACTCATTTTGAAGAAATTTCGCTCTTTCTTCTACACTAAGTCTCAAATACCAATTATAATATCCGCTATGTTTCATACAACGAGAAATGACATCCATATCCGAAACACGGAATGCTTCCAGCTCTTTCTCAAAAGCAATCGTGTCATGATAGCGCATAAAGGAAAAAGACAGATATTCGGAGTATTGAGCGCAGATTTTCCACAGATTTTTCAATTCTTCACCTGTGATATCATACTCCACTTCTCCATAGCCCTCGATAGCATAAAATACATATTTTATCGGTTTTTCCATGAAAAATTCTCCTTTCATTGGCGCCCTTGTGCAAAGGGAGGCTTATTCTACAAAAAGGTATTCCGCCTGTTCGGGAGTCAGCGCATCGATGGAAACACCCATTTTTGCAAGCTTCATGGTTGCAACCTCTTTGTCGGTTTCCACGGGGACAGAGTAGAGCTTATGTTCCAGATTCGGGGTCTTTGCGAGATATTCAAGGCATTTTGCCTGCAAAGCAAAGCTCATATCCATGATCTCCGCAGGATGTCCGTTGCCAGCCGCAAGGTTGACGAGTCTGCCGTCCGCAAGGAGATTCAAAATTCTGCCGTCTGCCATGGTGAAGCCTTCAATGCTCGGCTTTCTTTCTTCGTTTTTCACAGAAAGAGAGAGAAGATCGTCTTTGTTGATCTCTACGTTGAAATGACCCGAGTTTGCAAGCAAAACGCCATCCTTCATCTTCTCAAAGTGGCGTTTTACGATCACGTCCTTACAGCCCGTAGCGGTGATAAAGAGATCGCCGAGGGGTGCGGCTTCGTCCATCGGGAGCACGGTAAAGCCATCCATGACGGCTTCAAGCGCCTTGACGGGGTCGATTTCGGTTACGATGACGACAGCGCCCATACCTGCAAGTCGTCTTGCGATGCCTTTTCCGCACCATCCATAACCTGCAACGACCGCCTTTTTACCTGCAACGACGAGGTTCGTGGTGTGCATGATGGCATCGAGCGTGGATTGACCCGTACCGTAACGATTATCGAAAAGATGCTTGCAATCCGCGTCGTTGATGTTGATCATGGTATAATCGAGATTGCCCTCGGCTTCTCTCTGACGCAGACGGTGGATACCTGTGGTGGTTTCTTCGCAACCGCCGATGAGCTTATCGCCAAGCGCTCTGCATTTGCCGTGAAGAAGCTCAATGAAGTCGCCGCCGTCGTCGATCATGATATCGGGATGGCAGGAAAGTGCTTCGGTGAGGTGTGCAACGTAGGTTTCTTCGTCCGCACCGTGGATGGCGAAAACGTTTACGCCGTAATCGGTGAGGGCTGCCGCAACGTCATCCTGTGTGGAAAGGGGGTTACAGCCTGTGGAATACACGTCTGCGCCGCCTGCCTTGAGAACGGTCGCAAGATATGCGGTCTTTGCTTCCAAATGAATGGACATGGCGATTTTTTTGCCTGCGAAGGGCTGTGTTTTCTTAAATTCTTCCTCGATCGCGGAGAGGACGGGCATATAACTTTTGACCCAGTTGATTTTGTCATGACCGCTTTTTGCGAGGTCATGGGACTTGATGATGCTCATAATTTTTGAGTCCTTTCTTTACTATAATTTTCGTTTTTTATGTTTATATAAAAATCGTGATTTTTTCAAAAATCGCGGAAAACAAGCGTGTTTTTGATGATTTTTGGGTATTTTTATGGGTTTTTTGCGTGTTTTTGGAGTTTTTACTTTTTTATAATGTTTGCTCAATTTTTTCTTTTTTGAAAGAAAAAGAAACGTGTACTTTTCTGTGCGAACAGAAAAGTACGAAAAGAATCGCAAGCGTTCCGCTTGACCGAAGCGTGAGCTTTATATCTTAGCGCAATCGGCTCCCCGAACGGTCTCTGCGCGAACACGTTGTGTTCGCTTGACCCTCCGCGGCGGCGCTACGGGTCGACCTCGGAACCACGCCGATGGGCAGACACATCGGATTTTATTTGTGACGGCGCTTTAGCGCCGTTCGGCAAGCGCTTTTTTCACTGAGCGCGAGCACGTCTGCGGTAAACCTATTTCGCCCACATGAATTACGCGACATTGGACGAAAGCGACGATACGACCGCGTTCTTTGAGCCGGATAATAGGCGATAGGAGAACGCGAAATGAAGCATTCAAAATCTATAAGCGATAAAACCGCAGTTTTTTGCTTCTTTTTTGCAACTTTTTTCTTTCAAAAAGAAAAAAGTTGAATCATTATTTTTTATAAAAAACAGGAAAAACAGGTCAAAAACAACCGTTTTTGCCTCAAAAAACCCTGTTTTTTCGCATTTTTCAGAAAAATGCAATTTTCGTTATCGGAAGAAATTCGGGGGGATTTTCGGTATGCTCCGCGATGAATTTTTCCATCCAAATAAGGTCATACCAGCGCCCGAATTTATAACCGCATTTCGTAAAATATCCGATTTTTTTGTATCCGCAGGCGGCGTGGAATTTCGGACTTGCGTGTGTCAGCGTTTCGTCCTCTTCTTCACGGTATGCGATGCAAGCACAGATATTGGTGATATTCTGCTTTTTGAGAAGTTCCTCAAGTCTTGCGTACAGATCGGAACCAATGTGCTCTCCGCGAGCATCCTTTTTGACATACAAAACCGTTTCTGCGGCACGGGAAAACGCGGCGCGTTCCCCCAAGGGATTGGCGTAGGAATAGCCCAAGATCTCGCCGCCACGCTCCGCGACAAGGTACGGAAATCTCGTAAGCACCTTTGCGATCCTTTCACGAAAGGCTTCTACGGTCGGCACTTCATATTCAAACGTGATGCCTGTTTCCAATATGTAAGGCGCGTAAACGGCAAGAATTTTTTCGGCATCGTCTACGGTCGCCATTCGGATTTTTATCGTTTTTTCGCTCATTTTAGAAGGAAATCCTTTGAATTTTCGTTGTTTTTTTCGTTTTTCGGTCAATTTCGACGAGAATACCATGCGCCGTTACTTTGTTCTCCGAAGGGATAAATTTGACAGGCCAATTCATCGTCATTTTCTCAATAATACACTCGGGCTTGATGCCCAAAACGCTGAAATCAGGTCCGCACATACCGATATCGGTGATATACGCCGTACCTTTCGGCAAAATACATTCATCGGCGGTCGCAACATGGGTATGCGTCCCATAAAAAACCGTGATCTTTCCATCCAAAAAATGCGCGAGCGCTTGCTTTTCCGAGGTCGCTTCCGCATGAAAATCCAAGATGGAAATATCGTATTTGCCCTCGTAACGCTTCAAAATCTTTTGCGCCGCATAAAAGGGATTTTCTAAGGGCTCCATCATGATGACACCCAAAAGATTGATGATAAGCGCCGTCATACCGCCGACATCGGTGAGAAGCACGCCGTCCCCCGGGACGTTTCCCGGATAGTTGGCAGGTCTTAAAATATTTTCGTTGTCCTCAAAAAGCGATTTCGCATCGTAGCTTTTGAAGGCGTGGTTGCCCGTCGTGATGACGTCCGCGCCCGCATCGAAAAGCATTTCCGCAGAGGCGCGATTGATCCCGTTGTTTTCAGCGCTGTTTTCGCCGTTGACGATGGTAAATTCCACACCGTTTTCACGGATGAAACGCCTTAGATGTTCTTTGAGATAGTGGCAGGCGGATGTTCTGCTGACATCGCCCAAAATTAAAATTTTCATAAGCATAATTTCCGTTATTCTTTTGACATTGAAAATAGTGTAACATACTTTTACTCGTTTTTCCACTCTTATTTTGAATATTTTTTCAAAATTTCATTCTGCAAAACAAAGTTTTCCACAAATTTGTGAAAAGTGGGGAATACTCCTTAAAATCCGCTTGATTTTCTATTTGTAATATGATATAATATATTATAATTATTATAATACCTTATTATGGTTTTTTTCGGTACCCGAGAAAATATCATATTTTTCCACATCCGATATGTGGAGAATTTACATACAACATACGAAAGAAAGGACGGTTAAAAACACTTGAACGCAAATCAAGACATTTGGAAGATCGTTTATGACGAGATCGTTAAAAAATATCCCGACGCGGTCATCGATCTCTGGCTCAAAAATTTTGAGCTCGCTTATTTTGACAGCGAGCTTGCTCTCATTACCACCACGAGCGAGGGCTTTGTGGAGATCCTCAACAAAAAATACGCACCCGAGATCGCAGAGCTTTTTGAAACGACGCTCGGCTTCCATCTCACCGTAAAAATCTACGCAAAATCTACCTTTGACCTCGCAGAGGTCTTGAGTGAGCCCGATCCCGAACCCGAAACGCCCGTAACGGTCATCATTCCCGAAAAAACAAAAAAAGAAGAGAAAATGGCAGCCAAAGAAGATGATGACACACCTGCTGATGCGGGCACCAATTTCATTTCCGAAAAGGATTACACCTTTGATAACTTCATCGTCGGCAGCTCCAATAAGCTCGCCCATGCGGCATCCGTTGCCGTTGCCAACCATCCGACTGCATATAACCCGCTTTTCCTCTACGGTTCATCCGGTCTTGGCAAAACGCACCTCATGAAAGCGGTCGCAAACGAGGTCAAGCGTCAAAAGCCCGAATTCAATATCATCCTTATCAAGGGTGAAGACTTTACAAACGAGCTCGTTCGCTCCATCGAAAAAAAGACCACCGCCAAATTCAAGGAAAAATATCGTAACGCGGATATGCTCCTCATCGACGATATTCAGTTCATCGCCGGCAAGGTCTCCACACAGGAAGAATTCTTCCACACCTTCAACTCTCTTTACGACGCCGGTAAGCAGATCATTCTGACCTCCGACCGTCCGCCCAAGGATATCCAGCACCTTGAGGAACGAATCCAGAGCCGTTTCGAAGGCGGTCTTATCGTCGACATCCAGCCTCCGGATACCGAGCTCCGCGTTGCCATCCTCAAACGCAAGGCTCAACTCATGAACGTCAATCTTTCCGATGAAGTCCTCAGCTTCCTTGGTGAAAACGTAAAAAGCAACATTCGTCAGCTTGAAGGCGTCATCAAAAAGCTCGGCGCTTACAGCCTTGTCAACGGTTCCAAAATCACCATCGATACGGCACGCACCGTGCTTTCCGGCGTAATCTCGGGTACGGTTCCGCCTGCACTTGTTGCGGAACAGATCATTGAGAATATTTCCAAGCGCTACAACGTGAGTATCGAAGACATCAAGGGCAAAAAACGCACGACGGAAATCGCTCTTGCCCGTCATATATCCATTTACGTGATCCGAAACGTAACCAATCTCTCTTTGCAAAATACGGCAAAGATCTTCGGCCGCGATCATACGACGATCCTTTCTTCGATCGACGTGATTAAAAATAAGATGGCGGAAGACAGTTCGTTTGAATACGAGATCACGAATATTTGTAATGAGTTTTCTTGATTTCTTTTCTTCACGTGAAGAAAAGAAACAAAAGAAACGCAAGCAGAGCCTGCTTGACCGCATATGTGAATTTTGTAGTACTATATCAATCGGCTTTCCAAGTAAAATCATTTCCAAACACTCACAAAAATGGAAGCCGCGGGAAAATTTTGGATTTTCTGAAAAATAGTTTTCCACAGTATGTGGAAAACATTGTTGAAAACTTGAAAGTGTTTGAAATCACAATACTTTTTCATGTTGGAAAACCTCTCGGGTTTTCAACCTAACGATTTTTTTCTATCAAAAATCCATTCCCGATCTGTTTCTTTTTAACGCAAAAAAATTGGAAATTATTTTGAAAATTCCAACAGATCTTTGCACAGATAATCAACAGGGGAAAATTTTCCCCGAAAATATCCCCAAACTTTTCTTTTCCACAAATGAGTTTTTCAAGAAATTCCCCAAACGCGAAAAAGTGAAAACGTTTTGCACAAAAGACGAAAATTTTCCAAAGTCTTTCGGACGAGGTTTTTCACAACGGAAAATTCCAAAAAATCAAGACCACCTCACGTTTTTCGCGCCTTTCCAAAATTTCTACAGGAACTAAAACCTCTACTGCTAAAATTTTTCTATTCTTATTCTCATAAGAGTGCGAAAACCGAAATGGCGGACTTTCTCGATGTGGAAAAGAGAATATCCGAAATTCTAACAAAAGATTCCCTATACGGGGTCTGGGGATGATTCCCCAGCGATTCTTTTTGGTACTTTTTCTTGTCGGCAAGAAAAAGTACAAGAAAGGTAACAGTATGAAAGTAACGTTCAAAAAAGACGAGCTTTTGCTCGCGATCACAAAATCTCTCGGTTGCGTATCCAATGAAAAGACGATCGGTGCCATCGACGGTATTTTGATTACCACCTACGGCGAGGAAAAATGCCAGCTTTGTGCGTATGACCTTGAAAAGGGTATCAAAATTATGATCGATGCCAAGGTTGAAAAGGGCGGTACACTCGTTGTCAACGGCAATAAGCTTTCAAGCATCGTCAAATATATGCCCGCAGACGTAACCATCGAAACCAAGGATGACGAGGAAAGCGGTATGGCTACCGTATCGAGCGGACGTTCCAAATTCCAGATCCATTATATTTCGGGTGATACTTTCCCTTCTATGCCCGAGCTGAACCCTGACAGACGCTTTGCGCTTCCGCAGAAGCTCCTCAAAAAGGTCATCGCGCAGACTATGTTTGCCGTTTCTCAGGATGAGACCCGTCCTGCGCTCATGGGTCTTTACTTCGAGATCACAGAAGATAATATCGTCGTTGTCGGCTGCGACAGCTACCGTCTTGCCATCCGCGATATCAAGATCGATACCGGTATCACCACAAAGGGCGGCGAAACGGAGATCAGCTTCATCATCCCCGGTAAGACCGTCGCGGAATTGCAAAGACTTCTTGAAGACAAGGATGACCCCATCAAATTCTCTCTTACCAGAAAGCATGCCCTCTTCAATTTCGGCATGAAATGCGGTTCTGAGGAAAAGGATGCCGTGCTTTTCAGCCGTTTGATCGACGTTCCCTATATCGAATACAGACGCTTCATTCCCAAGGAAAGCAAGACCTTCGTGGAGATCGAGCGCGCTTCTCTTGAAAACTCGCTTGAACGTGCTTCTATCGTTACCGAAGAACGCGTTGCCGGTCAGGCAAAGAGCATGGTACGCTTCCAGTTTACCGAACAGATGCTCGGCGTCAGCGCCCTTTCCGTTTCCGGTAACTTCTTTGACGAGCTTTCCATCGAAAAAACAGGCGAGGATATCGAGATCTATTTCCCCTGCAAGTATCTTATCGAAATCTTGCGCGCGACAGACGATGACGTGCTGAAATTCTCCCTTACTTCTTCTTATATGAGCATGATCATTGAGGGTGCGGCCCCGACAGAAGACGGCTCTTCGTTCCTCTATCTCGCACTTCCCGTTAAGGTCAGAGATTAAATCATGTATTTGGATTGCGCTGTATTTGAAAATTACAGAAATATTGAGCATTTCCCATTCTCCTTTGATAAGGGGATCAATATTCTTTACGGCAAGAATGCTCAGGGAAAGACCAACGTCATTGAGGGTATCTACCTTTTCGGAAGCGGAAAAAGCTTTCGTCATGCCAGAGAGAAGGATCTGATCAAGGCTGACAAAAATCACGCGCAGGTCAGCATCGCTTACGTCGATTCCGTAAGAGAAAACAAAATGACCTACCGTATGTTCCGCGACCTTTCCAAGGAGACCTTCAAAAACGGGATCAAGATCGGCAGGATGTCGAGCTTTATCGGCAATTTCAAGGCGGTGCTTTTCTGTCCCGAGCATCTTTCCATCGTAAAGGATGAGCCTGCACAGAGAAGAAATTTCCTTGACAGCGCCATTTCGCAGATCAACCGTCCGTACCTTTCGGCGCTTATGGAGCATAAAAAGCTCTTAGAACAGCGGAATGCGCTTCTCAAGGGCTACGAAAAACAAAAGGATTCCTTTGCCGTAACGATGGATATTTTGTCTGAAAAGCTGGCGCAGGATGCCGCTTATATCACAGAGGTGCGCGCAAAATATCTGACAAAGCTTTTTTCGCTCGTCAACGACTATCTTTCGGAGATGACCGAGGGACATGAAAAAGCGGAGTTTTGCTATCTTTCCCATATCGCGGGAAACGAAACGGAAGAGCTTTTTGACAGAGAAGAAAATCTCAAACGCTATCGCAGAGTGTTTTCCAAGGACATTCAAAAGGAGATCATCATCGGTTCGAGCATCGGCGGTGCACACCGCGATGATTTTGAGATCAAGCTCAACGGTATGAATGCGAAAATTTTCGCTTCCCAAGGTCAGCAGAGAAGCATCGCGCTTGCGATGAAGCTTGCAGAGGGTGAGATTTCCCGCGAGGAAAGCGGAGAATATCCCGTATTTTTGCTCGATGACGTTCTTTCTGAGCTTGACCGCGACAGAAAGCATTACGTTCTTTCCGAGCTTCATGACAGACAGGTGATCATTACGACCTGCGATGAAAATGATTTTTCGGGCATAAGCAATGCGCTTAAAATTTACGTTGAAAACGGGAATTACGAGTATAGATGACTTTTTTCTTTTTGAAAAAAATTAGCCTTTCCCTTGAGGGGAAGCCCTGAAAAAGTGCCGTTCGGCAATCGCTTTTTTCACTGAGCGCGAGCACGCGAAAGGGAGGGTTCACATGATGAAAAAAGAAACCATGCGCTTTTATATTGCCATCATTCTTTCGGTCATTGCGGTGATCTCCTCTGTTACGGCAATTTCCTGCGGAATTTCTGTGATCTTGGCAGAGCCATCGGGCGGAAATGACGTTCTTCCGGGTGGTGAACTCTTTGCATTTGCCGTGATGTATCTGACGGAAATGCTGATTTCCGTCTTTGCTGCGTCCGCAAGCATACTTGCCGCATTTTTCACGTTTTTCGTGCAAAAACAGATGAAAAATGGCAAAAAAACCGTGTTTTTTGTGCTTTTTTGTGCAAATACTGTTTTGTCGGTCTTGGATATATTGACTGCGGTCGTGATGAGCTTTTAAGAAAATTTTGAAACTTCATAGGAGAGATGCTTGCTTCTCAGCAAATGATCCTTTGCAGAAAAAAGCAGAGAGGTGAGCCTCTCTCCTATGAAAAAATGGTTGGGATATAGTATGTATCTTCATATAGGAAACAACAAAAACATTAAAATGACCGATATCGTCGGCATCTTTGATACGGATACCGCAACGATATCGAAATATACAAAAACCTATCTTTCCGCTTGCGAAAAGCGAGGAGAAACGGTTTACGTTACTATGGAATTGCCGAAATCCTTCATCTTAACATCGGAAAACGGCAAAAACACAGTTTATTTTTCACAGCTTTCGGGCAAGACCCTTTGCCAGAGAGCGGATGATATAACAGCCGAGATGTATGGTCATCGGTGAATCTATCACGAAAGGAAAAACAATTTATGGCGGAAACTAACAACACCGACAAACGCGTCTATGAAGACGGTCAGATTCAAGTATTGGAAGGACTCGAAGCAGTCAGAAAACGTCCCGGTATGTATATCGGCTCCACGTCGCAAAGAGGTCTGCACCACCTTGTTTATGAAATCGTAGATAACTCCATTGACGAAGCAATGGCGGGAATTTGTACGGAGATCGAGGTAACCTTCCACCCCGACGGCAGTGTATCGGTCCAGGATAACGGTCGCGGTATTCCGAGCGGTATCAATCAAAAGCTCGGTATTCCTACATTGGAAGTCGTTTTCACGGTCCTCCACGCAGGCGGTAAATTCGGCGCGGGCGGTTATAAATTCTCCGGCGGTCTTCATGGCGTCGGTGCCTCTGTCGTGAATGCTCTCTCCGTCTGGACAGAGGTGGAAAACTGTCATGCAGGTCAAATGTATACAGAACGCTTTGAAAGAGGTAAGGTGGCGCGCCCGTTTGCACACGTAGGCTCCTGCGGCGAAAAGCACGGTCTTTACGTCCGTTTTATGCCCGACCCCGAGATCTTTACGGAAACCACCGTATTTGATTACGTTACCATTCTCAATCGTATGCGTGAACAGGCTTTCCTTAACGCAGGCATTAAAATTACCGTTACGGACACAAGAACAGAAAATTTTGTTACCAATGAGCTTTGCTATGAAGGCGGTGTCAAGAGCTTCGTTGAGCATCTCAACGCCATCAAGCACGGCGAAGTGCTTCATAACGTCATTTATATGGCAAATGAGACCGATGATAAATCGGCAGAGATTGCGATCCAATACAACGATGGTTATAACGAAACGCTCATGTCCTTTGCCAATAACATCGTAACGCCCGAGGGTGGTACGCATGAGGAAGGCTTTAAGGTCGCGCTTACCCGTGTTCTCAATAACTATGCAAGAAAAAAGAATATTCTCAAGGATAACGATGCTGCACTTTCGGGCGATGACGTCAGAGAAGGTATTTGTGCCGTTATCTCCGTCAAATTGCAGGAACCTCAGTTTGAAGGTCAGACAAAGGGTAAGCTCGGAAACTCCGATATGAGAGGCTTTGTCAGCAATTTGGTAACCAATAAGCTCGGCGAATTTTTCGAAGAAAATCCTGCGATCGCCAAGCTCATCATTGAAAAAGCACTTGCCGCTTCCCGCGCAAGAGAAGCCGCAAGAAAGGCACGTGAAAATGCGCGCCGCAAGAGTCCTCTCGAGGGCGCAGGGCTTCCCGGTAAGCTTGCGGATTGCCACGAAAAACGTACTGAGCTTACCGAGCTTTACCTCGTGGAAGGTAACTCTGCGGGCGGTTCCGCAAAGGACGGTCGAGACAGCCATTTCCAAGCGATCTTGCCGATGAGAGGTAAGGTCCTCAACGTGGAAAAGAGCCGTCTTGATAAGGTCTATACCAATACACAGCTCATTCCCATCATTCAGGCGCTCGGCTGCGGTATCGGAGAAGAATTTGATATCACGAAGCTCCGTTACGGCAAAGTCATCATCATGGCCGATGCCGATGTCGACGGTTCTCATATTCAGATCCTTCTTCTTACCTTCTTCTTCCGTCATATGAGAAAGCTCATTGAGGAAGGTCATATCTATCTTGCAAAGCCGCCGCTTTTCAAGGTGCATAAGGGTAAACAGATCCGTTATGCGTATTCCGACGAGGAACGCGATATCTATATCGCTGAGCTTGGTAACGGCGCACAGGCTGAACGCTACAAAGGTCTTGGTGAAATGGACCCCGAACAGCTTTGGGAGACCACCATGGACCCCGAAAAGAGAACGCTTCTCCGCGTGGATATCGAAGACGCGATGGCGTGTGATGAGATCTTTTCCATCCTTATGGGCGATAAGGTTGAGCCTCGTCGTAAATTCATTGAAGAAAACGCAAAATATGCGGTAAATTTGGATATTTAACGGGTTTTTCATTTATTTTCAGCGGTTTTATGTGATATTTTAATTTTGTTTTTATCTTTGTACTTTTTCTTTCCAAAAGAAAAAGTACGAAAAAGAAGTGGCAAGCGTGCCGCTTGACCGCTGGTGCGGATTTTTAAGGTATACCGTTTGATGCCCTCTTTAGCCGCCTATTATCCGGCGTACGGGCACAAAACTTGCCGATCGAATGTCTGTCGCCGTAGATTTGTGCGCTAAATTGTCATTTTGTTTATCACTATATAAAAATGAGTCTCTATGACACA